>CAMOXZ010000010.1 GCA_946629545.1 uncultured Caryophanales bacterium
TATAGTATATAGTAATGTTAAAAGTATAGAAGATAATAATTATTTATTAGAAAACGATGATAAAATACATGAAACTAAAATAATAGGTAAGTCATATAGAAAAATCCCAGTTATTGGGTTTATATTAAATATGATGAAATATAAAATTAATTTTGTAATATTTGTATTACTTCCAATACTTATAGTATTTGGATATCATGTATATAAATTTATTACAGGTGTAAGAATAAAAGAATAGGTATGGTGTAGTATGAAGAAGACTCTTAAGATTATTTTTAATGTTCTTAAATATATATATTTATTTTTATTATTTGTTTATTTAGTATTTATTTGTATCCATAGATTAAGTATTGATGGAAGTGTTTTAGGATATAGATTATTTACTATTAATAATAATGAAATGAGTCCTGAATATAAGTATAATGATATTATAGTAGTTAAAGATTATAATACTAATAAACTAAAAGTAGGAGATAATATATCATACTTAGGTGATTGTTGTGGACAAGGTGGTATGATTATTAATCATAAAATAGTTAAAATAGATAAAGAATCTAATAAGATTACTACTAAAGGTATTAATACAGGTTTAGAAGATCCAGAAATTAATTATAAACAAGTAATTGGTAAAGTAGTTGGTATATTACCAGTAATTAATTTCCTACATCATGTATTAAAGAATTATATTGGGTTCTTCTTAGTAGTAGTATTGCCTTTGATAATTGCTATTATTGTATTAATAATTAAAACTATTAAAGATATAAAGAAAGAGTCACTTGAAAAGGTTGATAATATTAAAGAAGATGATGAAGTATTATAGGTGATTTATGGAATTAGAAGATCAATTTAGATATTTAGTTGGAGGATATTATGGGGTTAATTTAATGGATGAGTATCCTCTAAAAGAATATGTGTTAAAAGATATAGAACAGTATATTAAAGAATTTGTAGAAGTAAATCCTATTGATAATTTTAATTATTTAGAAGAACATTTAAAGGTAAAAGATACTGTTAGTGATAGAGTTAAATTACAGGATGCTTTACTAGTATTAAATATAATTAAGGGACCAATGGATTTAGTATTTTTAATAAAAGAAAAATTAAAGAAATATAGGAGATAATATGAAAAAGAAAATTATAGGAATTAGTTTATTATTTTTAATTATTTTATGTACAGGATGTAATGGTACAATTACAAGAGATCTTAGACATGATGGGTTTACTGTTGGTAGTAAGTTTATTTGTGATGATTTTTATCCAACAAATAAGAAAGATAGTTCATATAAAAAAGTTAAGTATATGATAGATAATAATATAATAGATAGTAATGGAGTTATATATGATATATCTTTGGGACAAATTTATTCTAATAATCAAAATTGTAAGAAGGCTAGTACTAATATTATAGTTAAAGCTATTTTTGATAATAAAATAATTAAGGGTGCTGATAATAAGTATTATCAATATGGTACATATGCTTTAATTCCTGAGACTGATAATAATTATGAATTATATAATTTATTATTAAGCGAAAATAGTGTAGTTAGAGTAATGACTGTAAATAGTGATAAAGGTATTTATTATTTATTGAAGAATGATGGTATTGTATATAGTTATACTATTACTAAAGTAGATTATAATGCACCATATAAAATAGTTAGTAGAACTATTGTATATGATAAATCTGATTATGGTTCAAATATAATAGATTTTAATTATGTAGGAGAAAAGAATACTACTTATATTAAAACAGAAGATAGTATATATAGAATGATAGCTACTAATTATAAAGAATGTTCTAAATATGCAGATGTTGATTGCATTTATAAAATGCAAAAAGATGAAGTTATTAATAAGTATAAAGATAGAATAATTGTATATAATGGTAAAACTATAATAACTGATTATAAACAAGTATTTGATATTAAAGAATAGTGTAAAGTTGAGAAATAATATTTCTCTCTTTTTTATATTGTTATGATAAAATTAAGATGAGGTGTTATTATGAATGATTTTTTATTATGCATTTCAGTAATTATTATAGGAATTCTAGTATTTATTTATAGTAGGGATAAGGAAAGTAAAGTTGATACTTCTTTGTTTAGTGATAAGCATGTAACAGAAGAATCTTACCAAAACTATGCTAAGTTTTATGATGTTATTATTCCTAAAGATGGAGAATTTATTAATAAAATAGAAACTGTTTATAATCTTATTAATAGTAAAGAATATAATATTAAAAAAATTTCTGATAAAAGTAATTGTACATTAGAAGAAACATTATTAATGATTGGATATCTAAAAAATAAAAGATTATTAGGTAATCTTTATATTGATACTACTAGTTATGAATTATTACCATGTAGTAATGAAGATGAAAAATTATTAGATAAATATGATGATTATATATATGAAAGTCATTTACAAATAAATGAAATAGCTAATCAAATACCTAATAAGGGATATAAGGATGTTGAAGAATTAAGAGATGAAGTGTTTAATGAATTAGTATATCTTGATAAGAAGGGATTACTTAATGGTATTAAGATTAATAATGTAGATAAAAAACTAATATACTATACAATTGAGAAAAAAAAGAAACATGATTATGAAACTGTTCATTGTCCTAATTGTGGAGCTTTAAATGATGTAGATTCTGATTCTAAAGTTAGATGTGGATATTGTAATGGAATTATTAAAGGTACAAAATTTGATGAAAATAATTAGTTTTGTGATATAATATAGCGAAATGGAGTGATCATATGCTATTACTAGAAGATTTTAAAGATTATGAGCTTATTGATGCATCTTTAGGAGAAAAATATGAAAGATGGGGTAGTATTTATTTATTAAGACCAGATCCTCAAGTAATATGGGATAATGGTAATTTGATGGATAAATATAAAGGTAAAATAGATGCAGTATATCATAGAAGTAATAAAGGTGGAGGTAGTTGGGAAAACTTAAAGAATGTACCAGCTTCTTGGAAGATTAATTATAAAGATTTAACATTTAATATTAAACAAATGGGATTTAAACATACAGGGTTATTTCCTGAACAAGCTATTAATTGGAATTTTATGATTAATAAGATTAAAAATAGTGGAAGAAAAATAAAAGTATTAAATCTATTTGCTTATACTGGGGGAGCAACAGTAGCATGTTTATCTGCTGGAGCTCATGTTACTCATGTTGATTCAAGTCGTGGTATGGTAGATTGGTGTAAGGAAAATGTAGGAGATTCTGGATACCAAGGAGAAAATATTAGATATATAGTAGATGACGTTATTAAATTCGTTCAAAGAGAAATAAGACGTGGTAATAAATATGATGCTATTATAATGGATCCACCAAGTTATGGGCGTGGTGCTAATGGAGAAGTTTGGGATATAGAAAAAAATTTAAATTATTTAGTTAGTATTTGTAGTGAAATATTAAGTGATAAGCCATTATTCTTTTTAATTAATTCTTATACTACAGGATTAAGCCCTGAAGTACTAAAAAACTTATTAACAATATTTGTGGATAAAAAGTATAATGGAACAGTCACTTGTGGAGAAGTAGGTATTCCTATTACTGATAATAACTTAGTATTACCTTGTGGTATTTATGGAAGATGGGAAGAAAATGAATAAGTTAGAAGTATTATATGAAGATAATCATATTATTGTAGTAGTTAAACCTTATAATGTACTTAGTCAAGGTGATAGTACAGGGGATACTTCTATTATGGATATGGTTAAAGAATATATTAAAGTTAAATATCATAAACCAGGTAATGTTTATTTAGGATTAGTTCATAGATTAGATAGACCTGTAGGTGGAATAATGGTATTTGCTCGTAGTAGTAAAGCTGCAGCCCGTTTAACTAAAGCTTTTAATGAACATAAAATTACTAAAAAATATTTAGCTATTGTTCATGGGAAGATGGAAAAAGATAAAGACGAATTAGTTGATAAAATAGAGAAGACAAGTGATGGAAACAGTATCATTAGTGATAATGGTAAAGAAGCTATTCTTGATTATGAAGTATTGGATTATAATAAGGAAAATGATTGTAGTTTAGTTAGTGTTGTTTTAAAGACTGGTAGACATCATCAAATTCGTGTTCAATTTTCTAGTAGAGGACATTATTTATTAGGGGATCAAAGATATGGAGTACTTGATAATAAACAAATTAGCTTATTTTCATATTATTTATCTTTTGAACATCCAGTTACTCATGAAGTGTTGGAATTTAAGAGAAATCCTGATAAAAAAGACTATTGGACAATATTTACAGTGTAAAAAAATGTACAAAAAATAAAATGTTTGCATTTGCAAACTTTTTTTGTTATTATTGTAATAGATTATATAAATATAGGATAAAGGGAGTATGATTTATGGAAGAATTTTATGATTTCTCATGGTTTACAAAGCCTGCCGGAATGCTTATTACAGGAGGCGTTCTATTATTACTTATTGCTTTAATAATATTAGTTATTACTGGTAAGAAAAATAAGAAAGGAAAACAAGAAGCTGCTAATCAAGCTGCTGAGCAATCACAAATGCCACAACAACCAGTTGCAGTTCAACCTGAACCTGTTGCTGTAGCACCAGTTGAGGTAGCACCAGCAATGCCAGATGTAGCTGTAGCACCAGTTGAGGTAGCTCCAGTTATGCCTGAACCAGTAGCTGTAGCTCCAGTTATGCCTGAGCCAGTAGCTGTAGCACCAGTAGAAGTAGCTCCAGTTATGCCAGAACCAGTAGCTGTAGCACCAGTAGAAGTAGCTCCAGCAATGCCAGAACCAGTAGCTGTAGCACCAGTTGAGGCAGCTCCAGTAGTTACTGAACCAGTTATGGTTCAACCAGTTGAGGTAGCTCCAGTTATGCCAGAAGTTGTTCCTACACCAGTAGAAGTAGCTCCAGTAGTTGAACCAGCACCTGCAATTTATGGAGGAGTAAGTCCAACAGTTGAAGTTAATTTTGAACAACCTCAAAGTCACCAAATATATGGTGGGGCAGATCCATTAGAAAATACTCAATCAATTCCTGCTGTTCAACCTCAACCAGTTGAGGCAGCTCCAGTAGTTACTGAACCAGTTATGGTTCAACCAGTTGAAGTAGCACCAATTGCTCCAGCACCTCTACCACAATTAGAGCCTGTAGCACCAGTTACTCCAATTAATACAAATCAACAATAAGAAAGCATTAAATATGCTTTTTTTTTATGTCATAAAATGTTATAATTGAAATAGGGTGGTATTATGAAAAAAGTATCCATATTATCATTACATTTAGGATATGGTGGTATTGAAAAATGTGTTGTTACACTTGCTAATACTTTATGTTCTAAATATGAAGTAGAAATTGCTGTTTGTTATAAACTTTATGACAAACCAGCTTTTGATATAGATGATAGAGTTAAGATTAAATATTTGAATAAAGATTTAAAACCAAATCATGATGCTTTAAGAAATGCTTTTAAAAGTAAGAATCCTTTTAAGATAATAAAAGAAGTATGCTTTGGATTAAAAGTTTTACATTATAGAAAGAAAACAATGATTAATTATATTATGAACTCAGATAGTGATGTAATTATTTCTACTAGAGATATATTTAATTATTGGTTAAGTGGATATGGAAAAGATGATACTATAAAAATAGGTTGGGAACATAATCATTTCCATGAAAATTATAAATATGCAAATAATGTAAGTAGAAGTGCTAGTAGATTAGATTATTTTGTATTAGTATCTTCTGAATTACAAAAGTTTTATGCAAAAGAATTAAGAAATAGTAATTGTATGTGTATATATATTCCTAATAGTATTGAAAGCTTACCTAGTAAAAAAGCACCTCTAGAGAATCATAGATTAATATCTGTAGGTAGACTATCTCCTGAAAAGGGATATATTGATTTATTAAAAGTATTTAAACGAATTAATAAAGATCATCCTGATTGGACACTTGATATAGTTGGGGATGGAGCAGAAAGAAAAAAAATTGAAGATTTTATTAATAATAATGAGTTAAATGATAAAGTTACATTACATGGATTTCAAGGTAAAGAATATATTGATAAATTATTAAATCAATCATCAATATATTTAATGACTTCATTTACTGAATCATTTGGGATAGTTTTAATTGAAGCTATGAGTCATGGTGTTCCTTGTATAGCATATGATTCTGCTGAAGGAGCTCGTGAAATAATTAATAGTGGTGAAAATGGCTTCTTAATAAAAAATAGAAATATTGATGCTATGGTTATGAAGATTGAAGATTTAATTAGAAATAAAGAAGAAAGAATAAGAATTGGGTCACAGGCAAGAGAAAGTGTTAAAAAGTTTACTAGTGATGTTGTAGCTGAAGAATGGTTTACATTAATAGAAGAGAGTGATATTTATGACTAAAAGAAAAGTAATGTTTATTGCATCCACTGGTGGACATTTAGAAGAATTACTTCAATTAAAAAGTATGTTTTCTAATTATGACTATAGTTTAATTACTGAGAAAACTAAATCAAATATGTATTTAAAAGAAACTTATAAAGATAAAGTTCATTACTTAATATATGGAACAAAACACCATATATTAACTTATCCTTTTAAATTACTTTGTAATTGTTTTATAAGTTTACATTATTATTTTAGATACAGACCAGATTATATTATTACCACAGGAGTACATACTGCTGGACCAATGTGTTGCCTAGGTAAAATATTTGGAAGTAAGATTATTTATATAGAGACATTTGCTAATATGGTTACTAAGACTTCTACTGGTAAGTTATTATATCCTATTAGTGATAAGTTTATAGTTCAATGGGAGAGTATGAAGAAGATTTATCCTAAAGCTGATTTTGGGGGGTGGATTTTCTAATGATACTAGTTGTGTTAGGTACTCAAGATAAAGAATTTCCAAGACTTCTTGAGGCTGTTGATAGAGAAATAGAAAAAGGAACTATAAAAGAAAAAGTAGTAGTTCAAGCAGGACAAACTAAGTATGAGTCTAAGAATATGGAAATACTTGATTTAGTTAGTGCTCCTGAATTTGATAAATTACTTGATAAAGCAGATTTAATTATTACACATGGTGGTGCTGGTACTATTTTAAGTGCTATTAAGAAGGGTAAAAAGATTATTGCTGCTGCTAGATTAAAAAAATATAAAGAACATCATAATGATCATCAAAAACAAATTATTAAAGAATTTGCTGATCAAGGTTATATACTTGAATTAAGAGATTTTAATAAATTAGATAAGATGATAGAAAAATCTAAGAATTTTAAACCAAAAAAGTTTGAAAGTAATACTAATAATATGATAAAATTATTAGAGAATTATATAGAAGATACAAATCATAAATCATGGTTTAATAAAGGTTATGAGGTATTATCATATTTATTTTTTGGTGGTTGTACTACACTAGTTAATCTACTTGTTTTTTGGCTATTAAGACTTTTAAAAATAGGTGTTTATCTAAGTAATGGTATAGCTTGGGTAATAGCTGTTTTATTTGCTTTTATTACAAATAAATTATTTGTATTTGAAAGTAAGGGTAAAACTTTAAAACAAGGAGTATCATTCTTTATATTTAGATTAATATCATTAGTAATTGATATGGGTATTATGTATTTACTAATTGATGTATTAAACTGGAATGATTTATTATCAAAGATAATTACTAATGTTTTTGTAATTATAATTAATTTTATTTTTAGTAAGATATTTATTTTTAAAAAATAGAATAGGAGGGATAAGATGAAAAGAAATAGCAAAGGTTTTACTTTAATTGAACTTTTAGCTGTTGTAGTTATACTAGGTATTTTAGTTGTATTTAGTTTACCTGCTATTACTGGTGTACTTAATAGAAGTAAAAGTAAAGTATATGTTAGTGATGCTAGAAAATTAATTTCATTAGCTGAGTATAAGATAAAAGCAAATAGTTCTGTAATTGAAACTCCTATTGATGGTGATTGTATTATTATCACTATGCAATATTTAGATGCTATTGATTTTGATAATCCTCCTAATGGTGGTGAATACTTAAAAGATAGTTCATTTGTTGTTGTTAAAAATGACAATGGTAAATTAGTATATGCTGCTACTGTTGTAGAAAAGATTAAAAAGGGTTCATATAGAGGAATACAATTAACAAAACAATCAACTCTTCTTAATAGAAATAGTTATAATCGTGTTACTAGTTTTGAAGAAGATGATCTTATTAAGATTGAGGGAGATGTTCACTCACTTCAAATTGGTTATATTAATGAAAAAATAGGTAGTAGATTTATTGAATCAGATGGTAAGATTTCAGCTGTTTATCATTATAATGATTTAGTTGATAATTCTTCAAATTATGTTATGACTAATGTTCCTAAAATAGTTATGGCAAATATTCTATCTGAGTCAGATGCTTATTACAACTCTTTAGATGCTATATTACAAATGCAAGTTGATGATAAAGATAATAAGAGAAGTGAATTAAAAGTTTATTTATCTTTAGATGATTATGATGATACTGTTATACCTGAAGATTATGGTGATGATGATGTATTCGTTCATAGATTTAAATTCGGTAAAGATGGTTTAGGATTACAGTATAATGGTGATCTTATTAAGATATATATTATAGTTAAAGATCCTCAAGGTAATGAAACTAAGAAGACTTTAACATATAGAATCCATAGTAATGAGGCACCTGCGATTAGTAAGAAGTCAGCTGTAACTAGACGTGATAATGATATTTATTATGGTGTTCCTTTAAATATGACTACTGCTAAAGTTAGTTTAGTTGTATCAGATGATATTGATGATAATTCTAAATTATTAGTTTGTATAAAAGAAAGTCCAAAGAATGAAAACTTTAAGACATGTAGTGATTATAGACCATTCTATAAAACTGCTAATAATAATGGATACTTTAGTTCTGAAAATACTATGGAATATGCTTTCAATAATTGTGAAGGTGGTAAGTGTGTCAGAGATGGTACTACTCATTATTTAACTGTATTTGTAAAAGATACTTATGGTGCTATTTCTAAAATGAAATTTGCTTACAAGTTCTCTATGAATGAAATTCCTGAAATTCAAACATTCACTGTTGAATCTAAAGGACCTGCTTGTACTAATCCTCATTATGAATGCCCTATAGAGGAAGGTGCAAATAGAAGAATACTTGTTAATCTTACTGCAAAAGATGATGTTGATAGACCAGATCAAATGTCTGTAAGAATAAGTGATGGTATTGGTTCTGCAGTTTATAATTATGCAAATCAACCGATAGAGTATTATATTAATGGTACATATGATGGTAGTACGAGAACTATTCAAATAAGTGTAACTGATTCTGAAGGTGGAGTATCTCAGATTAGTTCATCGCAATATAAGTTATATAAGAATCAAGCACCAATACTACATTCATTTAGTATTTCTTCACATGGTGTGGCTTGTCTTAATAGTGCATTATGTCCTGAGGAAAATGGTGGTAGTAAAACAGTAAATGTTTATATAGATGCTGAAGATGATATTGATTATGATGATTTGGGTGTTTGTTTTTCTATAGAAAAGAATAAGTGTAGTGATTATAAAACATATAGAATTTATGATAATAAACCAAATACTTATACAATGCCTCATGATTATGATGGAAGTACTCAGATTGTTTATGCATATGTAAAAGATCTATATCAGATGATGGATAGTAAAGAGTCTGAACCATATTTACTATATACAAATCAACCTCCTGTTCTTGAATATGCTGTGTTTAATTCTGTAGTAGGTGGTAGACCAGCAACTAATAGTTTACATGCAATACTTAGTATTAGTGCTAGAGATGATGTTGATACTGCTGATACACTAAGAATTCAAGTAATAGAAGATGGTGTTGTAACTCAAAATGGTTTAAAATTAAGCGATTACATGGGAAAAGATAAAGAAATTAAATTGGCTGGTGCCCATGATGGAAGACAAAGAAATATCGAAGTAAAAATTTTAGATAATGATAGTGGTTCTGATTCTAAGACTATGACTTATGATGTTTATGAAGGTAGACCTCCAACTATTGATTTATATAATTTATATAGTAATGAGGTTCCATGCTTAAATGATATATATTGTCCTGTTGAAAATAATGGACATTATAATGCTAAATATAGAGTTAAAGCTAGTGATGATATAGACATTGATAGTGAAATTCAAGTATGTTTATCTGAAAGTGATACAGAGTGTGATAATTATAAATCATATTCTGAATACTTAGATGATAATGGTGTTCCTAAAGAAATGACATTTAAAGTAAATGCTGATTCAGAGACACCTTATGATGGTTCAACTAGAACTTTATACTTATATGTAAAAGATAGTGATCAAAATGTAGTTAAACAATCTAAGACATATAAGTTATATAAGAATAAGAAACCAGTTATTTTAGAAAATGCAAAAATTACTAGAAATGTTACTGGTGTTGATTTAAATTATCCAGATATAACTTATACAATTGATGTAGAGGATGATTTAGATACTGATCTTCAAATAGCATACTGTTATAAGAAAGATGATGAAGAAGATATTTGTACTGAATATGAAGAATATCATAAATCTAAAGTATTAGATACAGCTAATTTCTTTGATGTATATCGTCCTAATGGAGAAACATTTGTAATCTATTCTAAAATAAAGGATAGTTATGGTGAAGTAACTAAGTCAAATGAATTAACATATAAACTATATACTGATTCTTCTCCAATAATATATCAAAAGAATATTGTTAGTGGTGAAAGACTATATAAGAATGCTAGTGGTACAGAAGTATTTACATTAGAGGGTATTGAGAATCCTACTGGTTATAGTGAATATACTAGATTAAAGATTAAGTTCTCTGTGGATGATCCTTTTGATCAATTCTCTGTATGTGTTTCTAAGAATAGTACAACTTGTGGTGGTTATAATGATATATATGATGCTAATAATTGTTTAGATTCTACATGTACTAATATTAGAAAATCATATGATATAACATATGACTATCCTGGATTTATAGAGGATGGAGATAATGTTCAATTATACTTATTTGTTAGAGATTCATATGATAATGTTAGTTCTGCAGTTCTTTATAATGGTACATATAATGAATGTGATGATTATAATGAAGAGGATGCTGTATATGAATATGAATTTGATTCAGAATTAACAAATTCTACTTATGATCATACTAACCCTATAACAATGGTTAGATGTGCTGGTAAGTGTTATTACTATAATGCAGCAGATTCTACAACAAATGAAATATTTGCAATGTATAAATCTAGAATTACATATTCTGATAAGTTTAATTCAGGCCATACATGTAATGCTGATAATCCAACAGAAGTAGATTATGATGCTTCATGTAGCTTTAAAGATTGTTTCTATAAAGATGGTAGTTATGAAAGAAATGCAATAGGTACAAGAATGGTTCCAGATGCTGAACCTTGGGTAGCAACAATTGGAGGAACTCCTTATGTTTGTACAGGTCATTATAATTTATACTTAAGTAGTTATAAAACTGGTGCTAGGGATATTACTTTAACATTAACAAATACTAAGATGTGTAATACTGCTGTGGATAGTGGTGTATATGATTATGATAGTACTGCAGCAGATCCATATGTAAGAATATCTGATTAAGGTTGGTGATTATATGAAATTTATAAAAAAGCATAAAATCTTAATTATAGTAGTTATTCTAATTATAATATTAGTAGTAGGAGTAATAATATTCTTAAAGAATATGAAAAAAGATGATGGTAGAGGTAATGAATATAATTTCAGTGATGAAGTTATTGAGTTACCTGGTACTGTCAATTATAAAAATGAAAATTTATCTTCTAAACATTGTTTAAATGATATTTGTATTAGTGAAGCTACTTTCTACTATAATGATAAAGTAGGTAGAGTAGAGTATAAAATTACTAATACATCTAAGAAGAAAAAGAGTGGTTATATGAAGATGGTATTTAAAGATAAATACTTAATTATCATATATAAAGACTTAAATCCTGGTGAAACTATTAAGTCAGAATCACAATATATGGATATGGAAATAGAAGATAAAAATGATTATAAACTAGAAGAATTAACAAAAGAAGAAATCAATAAAATAATAAAGTAAAGAAGATGATTTCTTCTTTATTTTTTTGTGTATTTTTGTTAGAATTATAATAGGTGGTTATATGAAAAGTAAAAAGATAATAGGTGGGATGGTAACATTAAGTTTTGTATTAATTGTTGCTGGAGGAGTATCTTCTTTTATATCTGGTTTAGCCCAAGATAAAGAAGAAATACATAAACGTATTAATTATGTAAATGATGAATTTGAAGTTTTTAGTACTAATACTAGTGTATTTGAAAAATTTAGAGATGATTTATATACTATAGTACTTAGTAATGTTTATTATGATACTATGTATGATGATGATAAAGCTGTTAAGAATAAATTAAGTAATTATGAAAACTTAGTAGATGAACTTACTAAGAATACTAAAAAACTAGATGAATTATGTACAGATGTTTATTATCCAGATAGTAAGGTTAATACTAAATGCAGTAATTATAAACTTATTTATGAACAAGTTGTTAATTACTTTGTTAGTGATATTAATGTTTATAATGAGAATGTTAAAAAATATAATGAGTATCAACAAAATAATAATTCTGATTTAAGAGTTGATAAGTATAAAACTAGTAAAGTATATATAGATTATAATAATGATAAAGAATATGATGGTAAGGAGTAAAAATGTTTAAGAGAAGGCAAAAAATAAAATACAAGATGCCACTTAAAAGAAAGATTGTTAGAACTATATGTTTTATTTATATTTTTTGTTTTTCTTCTTTTTTATTGCTGTTTTATGGACCATTTGATAGTTTTAAAGAATTTTGGATTACTAGTGCTATGACAACTATGAATCATAGATATCTAGCTACTTATATATATAGTGATGAGTATATTCAAAAAGTTCTTGAAAATAATAGCATTATAGAAGTAGATGAAATTACTAATCCGGATGAAATACAATTCCGTAAATACACAACTACTATTTATAGAAATCAATATGAGAAAGCAGTATTACAAAAAGATGAAGGTAATGATTTATATAAAGTAATTCCTGTTAGTGGGAAGGGATATCAAGGATTTCTAGTTGCAATATATGATCCTTCAAGAATACATATAGCTACTACAGCACATTTAGGTGTAACGGGTGAATCTATTCTTACAGTTAGTGAGAGAGAAAATGCTATTATTGCGATGAATGCAGGAGGATTTTATGATCCTGATTGGAATAGTAATGGAGCACTACCTCATGGTATAGTATTTTCTAATGGTGAAATCGTTAGTGAATATGTTCAAGCTAATGTAGGTGGAGGATTTATTGGATTTACTAAAGATGATAAATTTGTATTAGGTAGCATGAGTAAACAAGAAGCAATTAATATGGGTATCCGTGATGCTGTTCAGTTTGGACCATTTCTAATAGTTAATGGAAAAAGAAGTTTTGTTAGAGGAAATGGTGGATGGGGAATAGCTCCTAGAACTGCTATTGGACAAAGACAAGATGGTATTGTTTTATTCTTGGTTATTAATGGAAGACGTGCTAATAGTATTGGTGCGGATATGATTGATTTATGTGATATTATGGAAAACTATGGAGCATATAATGCAGCTAATTTAGATGGTGGAAGTTCCTCTGAATTAGTAATAAATGGAGAGATTGTTAATACCCCTGTTGCAGGTGGAAGTAATGGTTTAAGAAATATGTCTACTTTTTGGGTAGTTAAATAATTTTATAATAAATAAATAATGAGAAAGGGTTGTCCTTTCTCTTTAATTTTGGTATAATTTGAAAAGGTGAAGTAACATATGTTAAAAAAGATAAAAAGAGAAAAATTGCCTAAAGAAAAAAAGACTAAACCAAAACATGTAATGGGACCAATTGAGTTTATTTTTGATTTCATCAGTTTAGTATTTATGCTAGGAGTAGCATTATATTTTGGTGGACGTAGTTTTTATTATTATAGTAAACAAAATGTTAAGATAAAAGAAGAAGCAATGACTGTAAATGGTCTTGTTGTACAAAATAATAGTATTGCTAAAGATAATAATGATGGACTTCATCAAGATGTAGATGGTTATTATTTTAAAGGTAAAGTTGAAAATAATTATGTAATGTTTGAAAATAGATTATTTAGAATTGTAAGAGTTAATAATGATGATACTGTTAAGTTAGTTAGTGAAGGATTTGCTTCATCATTTATGTGGGGAGAAAATTCTAATTATAAAGATTCTAATGTTCGAATTTGGTTAAATAAAACAGATCAAGAACATTCTGGTATTTATTATGATACTATTACTAATATTAAATTATTAAAGAAGACTGAGTATACTGAAGATATATTAAAAGATGGTAAGATAATTACTTTAGAAGAGTTTAATAAAGAAAAAGAAGAATTAGAAGAAAAAGAAAAGAAATTAGAAGAAGAAAAGAAAGAGACTACTACTGAGGAAAAAGAAGAAGAAAAAGAAGAAAACGAAACAACTAAGAAAGAAAAAGAAGTTAAGAAAGAAAAAGATTATATTACTATTTTAACTGTTAAGGATTATACATTGGCTAATGGTATGAGTAGTTATTTAAATAATGGTAAAATGTTCTATTTATTAGGTTTAAATGATGAAGAAGAAAATCTTTATGTAGAAGAAGATGGTAGTATTCAAAGTACTGATTCATTAACAGGATATGGTATAAGACCAGTTATTACTTTAAAGAAAAATACTGAAGTAGTTAAAGGTACTGGTACTAAAGATGATCCATATGTAGTTAAGAGTAGTGAAAAGAATTATGTAGATTCTTATATTAAATTAGGAGAAGATACTTGGAAAGTTTCTAGTTTAGAGGGAGATACATTGAGATTATATTTAAATGGATATTTAAAAGAAAATGGTAATGAAGTTACTCGTAGTTATAGTAGTTATAATAGTATATATGATTTAGGTGATAGATCTAATATTGGTAATTATTTAAATAATAGTTATGTTAATAGTTTATCTTATAAAGATAAATTAGTTAATTGTAATTTCTATACTGGTGAAATTAGTGATGATGCTGGTTATAAATATACAAATATTTATAATAAGAGTGTTACTGCTGGAGTAGGTTTATTAAATATATTTGATTATGTATCTAATAATGAATTAAGTGATTATTTCCACATTAATTTAACTAGTGAAATAGGTAGTATGGAATATAATACATATTCAAATGGATTACTTGAAGAAGCAGATGTTAGAGATGTTAAGCATATAGTACCTGTTGTATGTATTAAGAAAGATAGTATTAAGAATGGGGAAGGTAGTCTTGATAATCCTTATAAAGTGGAGTGATATAGATGATTAAAGTTAAGAAAAAGTTAAAGATTAAGAAACCTAAATTTAAAAAAGTTGGTTTTATTACAGTACTTATTCTTTTAATGGATCTTGTGGTTATTGCTGGATTAGTAGTTATTAATACAAATAAGTTTAAAGCATTTTGGATACCTACTGCTATGACTACTAAATCTCATAAGTATTTAGCTTATACATTATATGATGAAGATCTTGTATGGAAAATAATGAGTGAAAACTATATTGAACAAAGTACTGAAGAAGCTAACTTAGATGAAATAGTTATTGGTAAGATAAGTGAAAAGACTCATTATTCTAATAAGTATGAAAAAGAATTATTTACTAAAGATGAAGGTAATGATGTTTATAAAACTATTAGAATTATAGAACCTAATTATAAGGGATGGTTAATAGGAGTTTATGATCCAGCTGATGTAGAACTTGCAGTTAGTTCTAAATTAGGTAGAGCTGGACAAAATGTTAGTACTTTAGTTAAAAATAATGGTGGTTTAGTAGGAATTAATGGTGGAGGTTTCGAAGACTTAGATGGTTGGGGAAATGGATCTATTCCTTATGGTGCTATTATTAAAAATGGTGAACTTATTTGGCAACATTCTGGTGGTTCTGGTGGATTAATAGGATTTACTAAAGATCATAAAATGTGGTTAACTTATAAGGACCCTAAAGAAGCTATAGCTGAAGGTATGGTAGATGCTGTAGACTTTGGACCATTCTTAATAGTTAATGGTAAGACAAGTAAAATCCATGGTGATGGTGGATGGGGTATTGCTCCTAGAAGTATCATTGCTCAAAGAAAAGATGGAGTTGTCTTAATATTAATTATTGAAGGAAGATTACCAGGTTATAGTACTGGTGCTTCTATGAATGATGTTATTGATATACTATTAAGATATAAAGCTTATAATGCTGCTAACTTAGATGGTGGAGCATCTAGTACTATGTCTATTGAAGGTAAGTTATGGAATAGACCTAGTGCTGGTGGAGAATATGGTGGTAGAACTGTATCTAATGCTTGGATTGTTACTAATAAGAATAATAAACCAGCTAAAGCTCCAGTAAAAAGTAATTATCAATAAAAGAGTATTTTAATACTCTTTTATTTTTTTTAAAATTGTTATATAATTTATATAATGGAAGGATTGATGTTTATGATGAAAATAATGGATGGTAATGAAGCAGCAGCCTATGTGTCTTATAACTTTACTGAAGTAGCTGGAATATATCCAATTACACCAGCAAGTCCAATGGCTGAATTAACTGATAAATGGAGTAGTGAGGGGAAACTTAACTATTTTGATACACCTGTAAAAGTAGTAGAAATGGAAAGTGAAGCAGGTGCAGCAGGTATGGTACATGGTTCACTACAAGCAGGTGCACTTACGACAACATATACAGCTTCTCAAGGATTATTATTAATGATTCCTAATATGTATAAAATAGCAGGAGAACAATTACCTTGTGTAATTAATGTAGCAGCAAGAAGTTTAGCTACACATGCTTTATCAATATTTGGAGATCATCAAGATATATATGCTGTTAGACAAACTGGTTTTGCAATGCTTTCTTCTTCATCTGTTCAACAAGTAATGGATTTAACAGGAGTAGCACATTTAAGTGCTTTAAAAGGAAAAGTACCATTTGTTAATTTCTTTGATGGATTTAGAACTAGTCATGAACTTCAAAAAGTAGAATTAATTGATACTGATAAGTTAAAAAAATTAATTGATGAAAAAAGTTTAAATGAATTTAGATCTAGAGCAATGAATCCTAATAAACCAAGTATTAGAGGTACTGCTCAAAACGAAGATATTTATTTTCAAGCTACTGAAGTAAGAAATGAATATTATGATAAATTACCTGATATAGTTAATAACTATATGAGTGAAATTAATAAATTAACTGGAAAAGATTATAAACCATTTAATTATTATGGTAGTCCTAATGCTACTAAAGTTATTGTAGCTATGGGTAGTGTATGCGAAACTATAAGAGAAACTGTAGAGTACTTATGGAAAGTTAAAAAAGAAAATGTAGGTGTAATAGAAGTACATTTATATAGACCATTTAGTGCTAAATATTTCTTAAAAGAATTACCTAAAACTATTAAGAAAATTGCAGTACTTGATCGTACTAAAGAACCAGGTAGTGCAGGAGAACCTTTATACTTAGATGTAGTTCAAACTATTAAGAATGTTGATGCTAGAGTACATGTTATAGGTGGTAGATATGGTTTATCTTCTAAAAATACTACTCCAGCTATGATTAAAGGTGTATTTGATTATTTAGATACAAGAGATAATCATACTAACTTTACTGTAGGTATTCTAGATGATATTACTAATTTAAGTATTTCATATGATCCTAAGTTTATGATACCTAGTGATAATGCTGAATTCTTAATATATGGTTATGGTAGTGATGGTATGGTATCTGCTTCTAAAGATATTATGAAAATCACAGGAACATACACTAATGCTTATGTACAAGGATATTTCCAATATGATTCTAAGAAGAGTGGTGGAATTACTTTATCTAATTTAAGATTTGGTAAGAATCCTATTACTAGTACATATTATGTAGAAAAAGCTAATATAGTAGTTTGTACTAAAGATAGTTATTTAAAAAGACTTAAGATGTTAGAGAAGATAGTTGATAAAGGGGTATTTATTCTTAATACTTCAAAATCTCCTGATGAAGTACTTGCTATGATGAGTGCTCATGATAAAAAGATACTTCAATCTAGACATATTAAGATGTTTATATTAGATGCTAATAAGATTGCTAAAGAAGCAGGCCTTCCTGGTAAGATTAGTACTATTATGGAGACTATTATATTTAAATTAGGTAAGATAGTAGATTTTAGTTTTGCAGTTACAAAAATAAAAGAAAATCTTACTATTAAATTTGCTAATAAAGGTGGAAATATTGTAGAGAAGAATATTAAAGCTATTGATTCTTCATTAGAGTGTTTAATACCTGTAAAATTACCATATGTAGATTATGATAATGAAATTACTCCTAAGAAGAGTTTATTCGAAGTAATAGATTCTATGGAAGGAGATAGCCTACCTGTTAGTAGTTTTATTAAAATGACTAATGGTGAAATGGAAGCAGGAACTTCTAAACTTGATAAGAGAGATAGTAGTGATATGGCTCCTTGTTATAATAGTGAAAACTGTATTAACTGTAACTTATGTAGTTTAGTATGTCCACATGCAGTAGTTAGACCATTCCTTCTTGATGAAAAAGAAGAAATGGATGCACCAGAGAGTGTAACAAGACACTTAGTAGATGCTAAGATAAAAGATAAAGATTTAAAATTCACAGTAGGTGTTAGTTTACCAGACTGTACAGGTTGTTCTTTATGTAGTGAAGTTTGTCCAGGTAAGAATGGTGCTAAAGCACTTGTTATGAAAATGAAAGAAGAATTACTAAGAGATAAACGTGATGAAGAATATAAATATTTATTTAATGAAGTAAAAGAAAAGAAAGATGTTATGCCTGATAATACAGTTAAGGGTAGTCAATTTATTAAACCTAAATTTGAATTTCCTGGAGCTTGTGCAGGTTGTGGTGAAACACCTTATCTTAAACTTTTAACTCAATTATTTGGAGATAGAATGATAGTAGCTAATGCTACAGGATGTTCTTCTATTTATGGTGCTAGTATGCCATCTATGCCATACAGTATTCCATGGGCTAATTCATTATTTGAAGATAATGCTGAATTTGGATTTGGTATGAAGATAGCAGATGAAACTATAAAGAATCAAATAGTTACTCTAATTAAAAATAATATGGATAAGGTTAAGAAGAGTGAAAAAGATATTTATAAAGCATATGTAAATGAAATAAATATTGATACTGCTAAAGCATTATTAGAAGTAATTGATGATACTAAGATTGATAGATTAAAGAAATTAAAAGACTTTATCTTACCTAAATCTGTATGGATGATAGGTGGAGACGGATGGGCATATGATATTGGATATAATGGAATAGATCATGTATTATCTAATAAGAAGAATGTTAATATATTAGTACTTGATACAGAAGTATATTCAAATACTGGTGGACAAGCTTCTAAATCAACTAGACCTGGAGCTGTAGCCAAATTCGCTGCCTCTGGTAAAGAAACTGCTAAGAAGAATCTTGCTAAGATGGCACTTAGTTACCCTCATGTATATGTAGGAACAATATCACTTGGAGCTAATCCAATGCAGGCTATTAAAGTAATGAAAGAAGCAGAAAGCTATGATGGACCAAGTATTATAATTGCTTATGCTCCATGTATTGCTCAAGGAATTATAAAAGGAATGAAGAATTCTATTAACGAAGAAAAAGAAGCAACTCTTTCAGGTTACTTCCCAATATTCCACTATAATCCAACTACTAAAGAATTCAAAGTAGATAGTACTGCAGATTTCTCTAAATATGAAGAATTTACTTTAGGAGAAGATAGATATAACTCTCTAAAGAAACTTAATAAAGATGGAGATAAGTTACTTGCTAAGAATAAGGAAGATGCAGAAGCTACATATGAATTCTACAAAGAATTAGAAACAAAAGAAGGAGAATAATCCTTCTTTTTTTGACTTATTTTAGTAATTATGTTATAATATGACCTACAAATGGGGGATGAATATGAGTTATAATGCAAGATATCAAGATATAGATGATTATGAAGATGAATATGAAGAAGAAAAAGAATCTTCATTAATACCTTTTTTAGCTACTATAGCTAAATGGTTTATTCGTATAGGAATACTATGTGCAGTAATAGTAGGAATCTATTACTTAGTTAAATTACAAATAGTTAATTTATTATTATTTATGGTAGGATTAATAATAGCTTATTTCTTTGGATATTTCTTTATGTTCTGTTTAGATAAGCTAATTTCAAATAAGTAGTTTTTACTACTTATTTTTTTATACACAAAAAGAGAACATCGGCCATGTTCTCTTTCGTTTTTTATCTAAGAAGCGAGACCCCCTGAGGCCCGCTTCCAAAAAGAATAAAAAGGGGTTGGCTAGTGTGATACTAGCGACCAATTCGCCTAATTCCGAATTGGTAGTTCTTATACTAATCGAAAAGAATTAATTTGTCAACAAAAAAATGAAAAAAATTTAACTTTTTAAAAAAAGATAAAATAAAGGGCTTTTTTTCTTTGGAAAATTTAATAAATATGATATAATATGCCATGGAGACAAAAAAAGGAAGTGATATAATGGCAGAGTTAAAAGATGTTAAAGGTATTGGACCAAAATCCCTTTCTTTATTAAATAAAATTAATATAAATACAATAGAAGATTTAGTTACTCATTATCCTTTTAGATATGATGTATTAAAAAGAGATGAATTATCTAGTATAGATGATGGGGAAAAGATTATTATAGACGGTAAAATTGAAAGTATGCCTATACTTATGAGATTTAAAGCAGGTTTAAATAAAATGAATTTTAGACTTGTTACTCAAAGTGGAGTAGTAGGAGTATCTATATTTAATAGAGCTTTCTTAAAAAGTAAATTATTAGTTGGTACTGATGTTATAGTTATAGGTAAACTTGATAAAGGTAAAAATATAATTACAGCTAGTGATATTAAATTAGATCAATTATCTAATAAAGTTAAAATAGAACCAGTATATCATTGTACTAGTGGATTAACTAATAAGAATATGTCTACATATATTAATATGGCTTTATTAATGTATGGTAAAGAAGTTAGAGATTATATACCACAATATTTACAAGAGAAGTATAACTTTGTTAATAAAAAGACTGCTTTAAATATTATTCATAATCCTAGTACTGCTGAAAAATTAAAGGAAGTTACTATTAGATTAAAATATGAAGAGTTATTTGAATTCATGTTTAAAATAAATTATTTAAAACAACAAAATAAAAAAGAAAAGAATGGTTTAGTAAGAGTAATTGATAGAGATAAGTTAAATAAGTTTATCGAGAAGATTCCATTTAAACTTACTAATGATCAAAATATAGCAATAGAAGAAATACTTAGTGATTTAGAGTCACCTACTAGAATGAATAGATTACTACAAGGTGATGTAGGTTCTGGTAAGACAATAGTTTCTTTTATAGGAATGTATGCTAATTATTTATGTGGATATCAAAGTGCTTTAATGGCACCAACTGAGATTCTTGCAACACAACACTACAATAACTTAGTTCATTTCTTAAAAGGTACTAAAGTAAATGTAGCTTTACTTACTGGAAGTACTTCTAAGAAGGAAAAGAATGAAATATATAAAGGATTAGAGGATGGTTCTATAAATATGGTTATAGGAACACATGCTTTAATTCAAGATGAAGTATGTTATAACAACTTAGGTTTAGTTATTACAGATGAACAACATCGTTTTGGAGTACATCAAAGAGCTAATCTTCAAAATAAAGGAATTAAACCTGATGTCTTATACATGAGTGCTACACCAATTCCTAGAACTTATGCATTAACAATATTTGGTGATATGGATGTATCTACTATTAAAGAAAAGCCATTAGGTAGACAAAAGATAGATACAGTAGTTAAAAAGACTAGTGAAATTAAAGAAGTTCTTGAGATGATGTATGAAGAATTAAAAAATAAACATCAAATCTATGTAATAGCTCCATTAATTGAAGAAAGTGAAAATAGTGATTTAACTACAGTTAATGAGTTAAAAGATCAAATGAAATTAGCTTTCAAAGATAAATACAAAATAGATATAGTTCATGGTAAAATGGCAAGTGGTGCTAAAGACATGATTATGGATCAATTCAAAAAGAATGAAGTTCAAATATTAATTTCCACAACAGTAGTAGAAGTAGGAGTAGATGTTCCTAACGCAACTACTATGGTAATATTTGATGCTGATAGATTTGGACTTTCTACATTACATCAATTAAGAGGAAGAGTTGGTCGTGGAACTAGTAAGAGTCAATGTATTTTAATAAGTGATAGTGATACAGAACGTTTAAAGATAATGGAAAGAGAAGACGATGGATTTGTTATTTCTGAAGAAGACTTTAAATTAAGAGGTCATGGAGACTTATTTGGTACTAAACAAAGTGGTGATATGGCATTTAAGATAGCTTCTATTAAAAATGACTATAAAATATTACTTCAAGCTAAAAAAGATTCTAAGGAATACTTAGAAAATAAAGATACTGATAATGATGAATTAAAGAAAATTTTAATAAGTTCTATTACTAGTGTAAATTAAAACTAATTTATCTAAAGCAATTGACTTTTTAAAGATTATCATTTATGATTAAGATGCGTGGTACATATCACGCCTGATATTCTCTAACTATCTAAGTGTTAGAGTATATTCAACCGAACCCCCTGGATAGGCCGCAAGGCCTATCACTTTTTTTTGAATTAATATTTGATTTTTGTGAAATTATGGTATAATAATGTCAAAGGAGGAAGTTTAGATGTATAATAGTTATTACACAACTCCAAGTACTACTACAAATACACCAAGTGTAGAATCAATATTTGGAGGAATGGCTGTTTGGGCTATAGTTCTAGTTGTAATTTTTGGACTTATTGCTTTAGCAGTTGCAATCTTCATGATTATTGCAGAATGTAAGGTTTACACAAAAGCAGGAGAAAAATGGTGGAAGGTGTTTATTCCAATTTACAATACTTGGATTCAAACAAAGATCACTGGTCTTGCTTGGTGGTGGTTACCAATATTCTTAGGAGCTAGTGCATTAGCAGATGTTAAGAGTCTTGAATTTGTAGCTGGATGGGCAATAATTCTTGTATCATTCAACTATAACTATAACTTAGCTAAGAAATTTGGTAAATCTAACGGTTTTGCATTCTTAACTACAATTTTACCAGTTATTGGATTACCTATTTTAGCATTTGGTAGTGCTAAATATGATAAAAACGCTGCAACTGATAAAAATGGTATTTTTGCAATCGACAAAGATAGCTTAGTTAAATAAGTATAAAAAAGAAGAGTATATCTTCTTTTTTTATGCATATAATATTATTAATTAGCACTTATGCTTGACAAGTGCTAAAAAAAGTGATACTATTAAAATGTAGTAAGAAACTACAGGTATTAATTGAAAGTGCTATTAACGACACTTTATGAAAGGAAGTTGATATTATGATGTTAATGCCAAAAATATTCGATGATGATTTCTTTAGGGATGATTTCTTTGATAGAAAGGATAGAATGAATTATAATCTAATGAAAACTGATATTAGAGAAGATGAAAATTCTTATCTATTAGAAGTTGATCTACCAGGTTATAGTAAAGATGATATTAAGATTGATATAACTGATGGATATCTTACTATTAATGCTAAAGTAGAAAAAGAAGATAAAGATGAAAGTAAAACTTATGTAAGACGTGAAAGATTTACTGGTGAAGTATCTAGAAGTTTCTATGTAGGTGATGATATCAAAGAAGAAGAAGTAAAAGCATCATTCAAAAACGGAATCTTAACTCTAGAAGTTCCTAAACTAAGTCTAGAAGATAAGAAAAAAGATAAAAAATACATCGAAATAAGTGAGTAATGTAAAGTCTAGATTTTCTAGACTTTTTTTTTATTATGAATTATACTTAATAATGATAAGAGGTTGTTTATATGAATTTAAAGAGAATACTTTTATTAGTAGTATCAGTTATATTGATAGTTGGTTGTATTTGGGTATACTGTTCAAATAATAATGGTTTATTTGTTTTTAATAAAGATGATAATGATACAATAATAAATATAGAAAATAAAAATAAAAAAATAGGTTTAAAAGAACTAAGTGATGTTGTATTTACAGTTAATAAGGATACTAAGAAAGTAACTGATATGGATGATTTAGAATTAATACATGCTGCAATAGCTATTAGTGTAAAACATGTTGATACTATAACAGGTACTGAGATTAAGAATATTGTTAAAAAATATTTTGGTATAGATAAAGTTAATTTAGTTGATATTACATGTAATCTTCCAATGTCAGAAGATCATGATAATAGAATGTATATTTATAATTCTAAAACTGATAAATATGTAAGTAATCCAGATCATATTGCACATGGTGGAGGTAGTAATTCTATTAGTCATTATATTATGAATAAACAAGAAACTACTGAAGGAAATTATTATGTATTATCTGGTGATATATTCTATGTAGATAATGGATGTATGTGGGATGTTTGTGGTTCTACTGGTATATATAATGTTTATTTATCATATAGTGATGCAAGTAATAAAACAAATATGCAATTTAATGCTTATGAAAAAGATGGATTATGTGTAAAAAATACTTGTGATAATAAGAAAATATATGAAGAAATAAAAGATAATGTAAAAATAGTAAGTTTTTATTATAAGAAGAATAAAGATAATTATGTATTTGATCATTATGAAGTAAAATAATGTAAAATGTAATATAAAGCCTAATTTTCTAGGCTTTATTTTTTAATGAGGGTATATAATTTAGAAAAAAGGAGGATATTATGGAAGAACATAATAATATTGTGCAAGAACAAAAAAAGAAGGGGAACGGTTTAGTTGTAGGTTTATTAACTATTGTAATTATTTTATTAGTTGGTGTAATTGCATTATTAGTATTTAAACCTGATTATTTTAAATTAGGAGGAGATAATGGCTCTACTAATGGTGGTACTGATACTGAAGTAACTACAAAAGAGGAATCATTAGAAGTAGAATCTGATTTAGTTAAAAAATTAGATAGAAATATAACTACTGCAGGAGCTCCGTATTATGGAGGATTCTATGAGTTATTTACTGATAAGAAAATGACTGCTAATGATTTGAGTGATGAAGCTAAAGGAAAAGTAATTGCGCTTAGATTATATGATAAAGTAAATACTGGTAATGGTTTTAATTGGGAAGGAACAACATATACAAAGGCAGAAGTAGAAGAAATGTATAAATCAGTATTTGGTTCAGATGTTTCAATTAAACATATGAATATTGGAGCATGTCCATATTTAGAATATGATGCAACTACTGAAACATATAAAGTAGGACCTAGTGGTTGTGGAGGAACTGTTGGTCCATATCATAATAGACATAAAGTTGTAAAAACTGTTAAAAAGGGTGATGAATTAGTTTTATCTATTAGAGTTGTATTTGGTGATGGAAGTAAATTCTATTCTGATTATGCTAAAACTAAAGAAGTTCAAGAGGATAAAGATGAGCTTAATAATACAACAATAACTGATTTTTCTAAAGGTTCTTTATATAAAGCGGTATTTAAATTTGAAAATGATAATTATGCATTATCTTATGTAGAACCAGTAAAAGACTAGTAATCTAGTCTTTTTTTATGATATAATTTAAGCGATTGAGGTGATTCTATGATAGTAGAAGATAAGGAAGGATTAAGATTAGATAGTTATTTATCAGAAGAATTAGGTATTTCTCGTAGTAAAGTTCAAAAACTTATTAAAGAAGAAAAAGTTTTAGTTAATGGTAAAACTGTTAATAGTTCTTATTCTGTAAGACTTAATGATTTTATAGAAGTAAATGATGAATTAGACTATGAGATTAAAGTTGATCCAGAGGATATACCTTTAAACATAATATATGAAGATGATGACTTGTTAATTATAAATAAAGAGAGTGGTATGGTAGTACATCCTGCTCCTGGGCATTATACTGGTACTTTAGTTAATGCATTATTATTTAGATATAAAGATCTTGCTGGGGATAAGTTTAGACCTGGTATAGTTCATAGATTAGATAAAGATACTAGTGGATTAATGTTAGTAGCAAAAAATGAATTCACTTTAGAAAAACTATCTTTAATGATTTCTAAAAAAGAAGTTGAAAGAAAGTATATTGCGTTAGTAGATGGAGTAATAAAAGAAGATAGTGGAGAAATAGATGCTCCTATAGGAAGAGACGTTAATAATCGACAAAAGATGGCAGTTACTGATGTTAATAGTAAGAACGCTATTACTCATTTTAAAGTGTTAGATAGATTTAATAATCATACTTTAATTGAATGTATATTGGATACTGGTAGAACTCATCAAATTAGAGTTCATATGGCTTATATTGGATATCCTGTTAGTAATGATCCATTATATGGAAGAGGAAAAGCTGATGAATATGGACAATTACTTCATTCATATTCAATTAAGTTAAAACATCCTAGAACTGGTAAAGAATTATTTTATACAGTAGATATTCCAGAAGAGTTTAAATCTAGGTTAGAAAAAATTAAGAATGAGGTGTAATTATGCCTAAAGTTAGTGTAATAATTCCAGTATATAATGCTGAAAAATATTTAAATGAATGTATTTCTAGTATTGCTAATCAAACTATGCAAGATATTGAGATACTAGCAATTAATGATGGTTCTACTGATAATAGTTTGGTTTTATTAGATAAGCTATCAGAAACATATAAGGGGAAATTAAAAGTTTTTACTAAAGAGAATGGTGGAGCAGGTTCTGCTAGAAATATTGGTTTAGAAAAAGCAAATGGTGAGTTTATAAAATTTGTAGATGCAGATGATTATATAAGAGCAGATATTTTAGAAAAAATGTATACTATTGCAAAAGAAAATAATGTATCTTTAGTAAGAGGAAATTA
>CAMOXZ010000011.1 GCA_946629545.1 uncultured Caryophanales bacterium
AATAATACTCTTACTATAATACCTATAGTTAAATTAATTTTTAATGTATGAATACATATTCCTGTTAGTAAATCTAATATAGGGCTTAGTAATATAAATATAGAGATAATATTACTAATATTTTTCTTTATATAATCTTTCATATAACCAACTCACTTTTATTACGTTTATTATAACATAAAAAAAGAGTAGAAAACTATACTAAGTTTTCTATCTCTTTTATTATTTCTTCTTTTATAGTTTCATCTTTTATTTCATTAATAATACTATTAAAGTTAGATAATACTATTAATTTAGTAGATTCTTCTTTAGACATTCCTCTACTCATTAAATAGAATAATGTATCTTCATTTATTTTACCAGTAGATTCTCCATGAGCTCCTACTACATCTTCTTCATGACATAGTAACATAGGAACTGAACGAGAAATTGCTTTATCAGAAAGAAGTATACAATTTTCATTTTCAATACCTGTAGATTTAGTACATCCTTCTATAAAGTCTACTATTCCTCTAAATACTTTCTTAGAATTATCTTTTAAGCATCCTTCTACTTTTAAATTATTAATAGAAGAAATACCCTTATTTTTCATATCATAATTTATATCTATTATGTCATTATCTTTGCCTAAATACATATTATTAAAATAGTTTTGAGAATTATAAGAAATAGAATTTAAATCTGAATTATATATTCTTATAGATCCACCTATATCTATTAAGTTATGAGTAATGGAAGCATTTTCTAACACAGTATCATTAAACGACATTATATTAGTACTAATATTATTTAAATTATTAATATAAGTAATAGAACCAGTAGAATACTCTTTAGCATTAATTTCTTCTACTAAGTAATTAAAATGTTTATTAGAATCAGCAGATTTATAATTAAATATAAAATCTGCCTTAGAGTCTTTTTCAAAATTAATTATTACTTTAGATACTAAGTAATTATCATTAGAAAAATTATAATTAACAAGTATAGGATTAGAATAAATATTATCCACAGTTATTGTTAATTCTAAGTATTTAGAATATGTTAATCCTATATTAGATGTGATAGAAGAATTCTTTATAGATTGAGATACTTCTATACCATTAACTTCATATAACTTATCAGTATTTAATTCTTGTATATCTATGTCTATATCTAAATTATTTACTTTGAAACCATTAGTAGTTTTTAATCTTAATTCATTTAATTTCATAATCTCACCTACCCTATAGTTCCTTCTAATTCTAATTCAATTAATCTATTCATTTCTACTGCATATTCTACAGGGAAAGCTTTTGCGATAGGTTCAGCAAAACCTCTTACAATTAATGATTTAGCTTCTAGTTCAGACATACCTCTTGTTTCTAAATAATAGATAGCTTCATCTGATATTTTACCAACAGTAGCTTCATGAGCAAACTCTACATCGTCACATTGTATAGTATCTACTGGGATGGTATCACTTCTTGACTCAGAATCTAACATTAGAGATTCACATGAAATGGATAGTTTTGATTTAGATGCATTAGGTTTTACTAATACATTACTTCTAAATGTACATATTCCACCATCTTTAGAAATTGATTTAGAATCAACTACTGAAGTTGTGTGTGGTGCATTATGAATTATTTTTAATCCTGTATCTAAGTTTTGTCCTTTACCAGCAAAAGAAATATTAGTAAATTCACAAGAAGCGTATGGACCGTTCAATACACTTAATGGATATAACATAGAAACCTTTGAGCCGAAGGAACCCATAATCCATTCTATTTTTCCATTTTCTTCTACGAAACATTTTTTAGTATTTAAATTTAACATATTCTTAGACCAGTTTTCTATAGTAGAGAATCTAAGAAAAGCATTCTTTTTAACAAATAATTCTACACAACCTGCGTGTAGGTTTAATTCATTATAGCCAGGTGCAGAACAACCTTCGATGAATTGTAGTTTTGAATTTTCATCTACTATGATTAGAGTGTGTTCAAACTGACCAGCTCCTTTAGCATTTAATCTAAAGTAACTTTGTAGTGGCCTATCTAGTTCAGTATCTTTTGGTATATATACAAAACTTCCTCCTGAGAATAAAGCGTAATGAAGTGCTATATATTTATGATCCATAATAGGTACTGCTTTAGTAAAGTATTCTTTTACTAATTCAGGATATTCTCTTAACGCTTCATCAAAACTAGTGTATATTACTCCACTCTTTTTTAAATCTTCTGTTAGATTGTGGTATACAGTTGATGAATCAAACTGAGCTCCACTACCAGCTAGTGCTTCTTTCTCACTTTCTGGAATACCAAGTTTATCAAATACATCTTTTATTTCATCTGGAACTTCTTCCCAAGTTCTTTTTTCTTTATCTATACTTTTTACGTAAGTAGCTATTTTATTTATATCTAAATAGCTAATATCTGGTCCCCAGTCTGGATCACTAAGTTCATAAAATAATTTTAATGCTTTTAATCTTATATCTAAAACCCAGTCTGGTTCATTCTTTTCTTTAGAAATTTGTCTTATTATATCTTCTGTTAAACCATACTTTATATCTAATACTTCATTATTGCTTTTAGTATTATATATATTTCTAGTTTCATTATCTAGGTAATTATCTACATTTGTTTTTGCCATATAATCACCTACTTAATATAATCTTTATATCCATTTTCATCAATTTCTAAAGCTAAAGAATAATCTCCTGTTTTTACAATTTTACCATCTACTAAGATGTGTACTTTATCTACATTTAATCCTTTAAGTATCTTAGTAGAATGAGTTATTATTAATACTGCGTTATTATCATTTTTATACATATTAATACCTTTAACTACAGTCTTAATAGCATCTACATCTAATCCTGAATCAGTTTCATCTAATATGGCTAATTTAGGATTAATCAGTAACATTTGAAGTATTTCGTTTTTCTTTTTTTCTCCACCAGAGAATCCTACATTAAATTCACGTTTAATGTATTCTTCTTTCATATCTAATTCTTTCATAGTATTTTCTACTTGAGGTATGAATTCATAGATACTTGGTTTCTTACCATCAATACTTGTTTTTACTGATTTTAAATAGTTAGCTAAAGTAACTCCAGGTATTTCTTCAGGTGTTTGGAATGACATAAATATTCCTTTTTTAGCTATTTTATCAGTACTTTCTTCTGTGATATCTTCACCTTCAAAATAAATATTTCCTTCTGTTTTAATATATCTTGGTGAAGAGAATATTGTATTAGCTAAAGTAGATTTGCCAGAACCATTAGGTCCCATTATTACATGTATTTCTCCAGGATTAATTTCTAAGTCTAATCCTTTTAATATTTTTTTATTATGATCATCTTCTGCGATAGTATGTATATTTTTAATACTTAATAAACTCATATTATTACTTCCTTTCTATATAATCAGATAATGTTTTACTATTTAAGTATTTAGTCATTTCATCATTTAGATCTTTCCATACAGGGTATGTTTTACATATACCTTGTTTCTCACAAGAATTATCTATTTTTACACAATCAGCTGGGGCTAAATCTTTTTCAACAGAATTAATTATTTCTCCTATTGTGTATTTATCAGGAGAATACTTTAATTTATATCCACCATCTTGTCCTCTACTAGTTATAAAGAAATCTTGTTTCTTTAAATCTAACATGATTTTCTCTATATATTTTAAAGATATTCCCTCTTTTTCAGAGATATCTTTTAAAGATAAAAATTCATCTTTTTCGTAGTTATAAGCTAACTCTAACATTACAGCTACTGCATATCTACCTTTAGTGGTAATTTTCATTATTCATCACCCAAAATTTATTTTACTACCAAATTGGTAGGAATACAAGATAAAGTTTATTGTAAATTGACAAAGAATATAGCTTGGATTATATAAAAATAAAGAGTTTTATTATATAATTATATAATAATGGAGGTGTTTTATGGCCACTAAGAAAAAAGAAGTTTCTACTAAGAAAAAAGAAGACTCTACTAAGAAGAAAACTGCTGTTGAACCTGTAGAGAAAAAAGTAGAAGAAAAAGAAGTTAAAGTTCAAGAAACTAAAGATATAAAAGAACCTATTAAAGAGGTTAAAGAAGAAAAGAAAGAAGTAAAAGAAGTTAAGAAGACTAAGAAACATTTATTAGTTAATATATTTTGTATAATACTATTTATTGTTTCTTTAATATCATTTACTTTTAATGTGATTAATTCTACTTCTATATTTAGTTTAATAAGTAGTTTAGTTATTACTATATTTACTATTGTATTTGTGGTAGTATCTATTACTTATAAAAGAAATAGTAAAAAGATGATTCTAGTTGGAAGTATATTACTAATTGGATATTTTGCATTAAGTATGTTTAATCCTAGTAGTCCTATTAGTTTTAATGGAGTACCAAACTTTACTAATAAGAGTGTTACTGAAGTAATGAAATGGGCTAATAAGAATAGTGTCACTATTAATCAAGAATATGAATATAGTGATATGATTCCTGAATATAGAATAATTAGTCAAAATATTAAAAGTGGTACTAGTTTAGGCAATGTTAAAGAAATAACAGTATCAGTTAGTGAAGGTGCTAATCCTTCTAAAGAGATTATTGTTCCTAGTATGATAGGATGGGATACTGAAAGAGTTCTTAAGTTTATTAAGAATAATTTCTTAAGTAATGTTTTGGTTGAATTCATTCAAAGTGATATGGCTAAAGATACAGTTATTAATCAAAGTGCTAGTGGTAATTTAAAAAGAGATGATGAAATTAAACTTACTTTCTCATTAGGAGAAGGAGAAACTCTTGGTATAGTTAATTTAATTGATTTTACTGATAAGAGTAAATTTGAAGTAGAATTCTATATGAAACAGAATCAATTAAAATATAAATTTGAAGAAGAATTTAGTAGTAAGATTAAGCGTGGTTATGCAGTTAAACAAAGTATAGCTGCTGGTGAAAAAGTAAATGTTAATGATACTGAAATAGTTGTTACTATATCTAAGGGTCCTGAAATAAAAGTTCCTGATCTTAAGAAATTAGATATAGCTAGTATTACTGAATGGGCTATTAATAATAAGGTTAAATTAAACTTTAGTGATAGTTATGATGATACTATTAAAAAGAATGGTATTATAAGTACTAGTGTTAAAGAAGGAGATATCATTGAACAAGGTACTGTTGTTAAAGTAGTGTTATCTCGTGGTAATTTAAAAATGCCTAGTTTTGAATCATTAGAAGAGTTCTATGAATGGGCAAATAAATATAATATCAAATATGAAGAAGCACATGAATTTAGTGATAGTGTTGAAGCCGGTAAAGTAATTAGTTATTCTTATAAGACTGGAACAGTTATTAAGAATGGTGATTCTATCAAAGTAGTAATAAGTGATGGAGTTAAGAGAAGTGTTCCTAGTGTTGTAGGATTAAGTAAGAATAATGCTTGTGGTAAATTAGAAGATGCTGGATTAAATTGTAGTGTAGCATATAGAAATAGTTCTGAAACAAAAGATAAAGTATTATCTCAATCTATTAGTGCAGGAAGTGAAGTATCTAATGGAACTACAGTAGTTATTAGTGTAAGTAATGGATATACTCCACCTACTCCACAACCTACTCCAGCTCCTGTTCAACCTACATGTAATAAAGTAACTGTTTGGATTGATGGTTCTCATATTAAAGCTGGTGATGCTAGTGGTACATGTTCTGCTATTAAGAATGCATATTCAAGTTTAAAATTCTCTTGTTCATACACAAGTGAAGGAGAATATGTAGGTGCTTTAGTAAACAGTGATGCAATAGATGGTAATACATTTAGTACATGTGATACTGTTACATTAAAAATTAGAAACCAATAAAAAAAGAGCTAAGCTCTTTTTTTTATTATTCGAATTCTTTTGAGAAGTTTCCTTTTACAAATACTTTAACTTCTTTTCCTTCTTCAGTAATACCTGTGATATCTAAGTCTTCTGTTCCTACCATGAAGTCTACATGAGAGTCACATTTATTTAAATTATATTCTTCATATAGTTTTTCTTTTCCTATTTTAACACCATTTTCAATACACTCTGGGAATGAATCTCCTAAAGCTATATGACAAGCTGCATTCTCATCAAATAATGTTTCTAGGAATATTTGATTCATATTAGATATTGGTGAATCATATGGTACTAATGCTACTTCTCCTATCATATCAGAATTCTTACATATTTTTACCATTTCATTTAATATGTCATTTCCTTCATCTGCATATGCTTCTACTACTTTACCATCTTTAAATACGAAGTAGAATCCGTCTATTATATTACCATTATATGAAAGTGGTTTAGATGCATACACTACTCCTTCAGCAGATTTACAATCTGGTGAAGTAAAGATTTCTTCTGTTGGGAAATTTACTAATACTTCTTTACCATTAGCTAATACTTCTTTACCTGAAGCCCATAAATGATTCTTAGGTAAATCTACTTTAAACTTAGTTCCATTAGAACTTTCATATTTTAATGTTTTAAATTTATACTTATTTAATTTATTAGCTCTTATTTCTAATTTCTTTATTTTTTCATTCCATACTTTTACTGGATTTTCTTCTCTTATACTACACATATCAAAGATATTATTCCATAGTATATCTTCTGCATAATCAGCTTCATATAGTGCTTCTGCCCAAGCTTTTGTAGGTACGGCAGCAATACACCAAGGTACCATAGATTTATCTCTTAAATCATCAAATTCTTTTCTTGTTTCTATTGCATATTTTGTGATAGCTGATAGTTTCTTAGGATCTACATCTTTCATTAATCCTGGAGTTTCACTAGCTAGCATTAGAAATGCTGCACCTTTTTTAGCATATACATTCCACATTTCCTTATTCCATAGATTTGTTTTCTTTAATTCATCTACATCTAAATTAATTAATGCTTCATGTTTTAGATATGGATCTTGAACATCATAATAAATATCTCTTACTCCTAAGCTATAAGCAATCTTTGATAGTATTCTAACAAAGTCATCTCTTTCTGTATTATAACTAATAAATAATGGTTGGTCTTTCTCAACCTTTAAACAAGATTCTAATATTACTCTTGCATACTTTTCTTGTAAACTCATATTATTCCTCCTAAGTCTATTATACAACAAAAAAAGGTAAGTTTAACTTACCTTTTTATTTTACATTTAATTCTATACGGTATCTCTTATCTTTTGCTAAAGCAAATGTATATGTTTTATTGTTAATTACTTTTGTTACTTTAGATACATCTCTACCTAAAGCTTCAGTAAATTCTCCATAGTCACTTACATTTGATACTGTAGATACATATATTGCATAGTTTCCTGTTGGGATATTACTGATATCTATAGTAGCATCAAACCATGCTTTATCCTTAGGTTGATTATCTCCTAAAGTAGTTCCTGCTTGATATAATCCTTGATCAGTACTTCCTAAATCAAATGTATATCTTTGATATGTAGAAGTATTTTCAAATATAATCTTTCTTTCTACATTAGTAGTTTTACTTAAATTCATACCATATGAATATGATGTTCCTTTAATATGTAATTTATTATCAGTGAATTCTAATGCTCTATATTGATTATAGATATTATATGTACTCTTAGCTGTCTTAGTACCTACTTTTTCACTTCTTACTACTAATTCTAATGGAATAGAATTATCATAATAGTTATTTCTTGTTATTACATATTTATCTCCTTGGTAAGAAGCTGCTTGAGTTTTTAATACTTTATTACTTATTAGAGATGATGAATAATAGTTATCTTCAGAGATAGATATTATATATAATTTATAATCTCCATTAGGTATATTATTGAACTCTATAGATCCTTTAAACCAAGAATATGTATAATCTTGTGAATCTTGTGAATTAACTGGTCTTGTTATTTCATTCTTATCAGTTACTCTATTTAGTATTTGTGCATATACTTTTTTATCACTTAAAGATTCAAATTTTAATACATACGTAATCTTTTTATTTAGATTATTATCTATACCTTTAATTACATTATATCCTTTGATTTCTAATTTACCATTTACTTCTTTTAGATAATCAAAGTAGAATATTGAATCTTTTCTATTAAAGTTTGTTCCTGCAATATTTAGAGAAGCTAAGTTAACTCCTTCTAATGCTTGAGATGCTTGTTCTTTAGTAATTACTACTACTTTTATTTCTTTAGTAGTTGTTTTACCTTTAGAATCAGTTACTGAGTATACTACTTTATAAGTACCTACATTATTAGTATTTACTGTATTAGTAATTACTTGAATCTTATTAGTAATATTTCCATCTTCTGCATCAGTAGCTGTTACATTTGCTTTTGGATCAAATGTATCATTTACTGTTAATGTTTTATCAGAAGCATTAATTACTGGAGCAGCATTACCTTTTACTGTTACTTTAATTGTTTTAGTTACAGATTGATTTGCACTATCTGATACTTTATAAGTTACTTTATAAACTCCAGCTACTTTATTATTAACAGTATTTTCAGTTACTTGTATTTTACTTGTTATATTTCCATCTTCTGGATCTGTTGCAGTTACTCCTGCTTTTGGATCAAATGAAGCATTTTCATCTATTGTTTTATCAGTAGCAGTTATTGTTGGTTTTGAGTTTGTTACTACTGATTTAGATGTAGTTATTTTTACATCTGGTGCTTCTGCTAAAGTATAACCATATACATTATTAGTTCCTGTTAAGTTAACTGGTACTTTATACCAAGTATTATTACCTACTTTTATTTGTTCTAATACTGGTACATATGAATATGTATATAATCCACTTATTAATGAATATGAAGCATCTTCTGTATTATAGTTAACCCATGTATATGCATTAGCTTCTGTAGTTACACTTACTCTACCATATGTAGTATCAGTCAATCTAATTGAATCAGCTGATATCCAATGTTTTTGATCATACTTATAATCACTAGTTACTAAGTATGATACCGGCATATTATTATCTAATGCAGTAGCATATACCATTACATATCTATCTTTTAATAATGTAGAACCTGTTTTAGAAGTTAATGTACTATCGTAATAGTAATCTGTATTCTTAGTAGTTATAGCTACTTGTGGTTTTAATTCATTATTTTCTATATGTAAGTCATATTCATAATTTTTATTTTGATATTCAAATACTGAGTTAGGTGAAATATAACCATTTTTACCATTATTTATTTTTTGTACTTGGCTTGCTTTTACATATACATAAGCATTCCAGTTATAATCGCCACTAGTTATTTCATTATAGTTAGAATCAATATTTAAATCACTAACTACTTTATACCATTTTTCATTATTACTTGTTACTTCACCTACTATTACTACAGCATCTTCTCTTTCTGGATAAGTATATATTTGTTTAGATGAAGTATTAGGATCTTTATAAGCTGCGGTAGGACCAGTGACTACACCTAATTGATAGTAGTTATAATCTTGTAATCCTAAAGATTTATCTAAGTAATAATAATTAGATGCCATCTTTTCAGACCAATAAGTATCACTTGCATACTTAACATTCATTCCAATCCACTTATCACCAAATTGTGGACCAAAGTATCTCCAATCTCTTGGATGAGCATATCCATAAGTTACCCATTTTGATGCATAACCTAAAACACTGCTTGAGAATGTTGGATACCATTTAGCTCCATTTATTGGATTAGAATCTACTGCATCTAATCCAAATCCATTATTTTTATTTACTGCTAGATAACTCTTACCATTACCTGTTTCATTTCTACTTAAACTTAATGCTAGAATAGCATTTACTCCATACTTTTCTTGAGCATAATAGAAGAATGTTCCTTGACCATATAATCTTGAAGTACCATCTGAAGCTGTATGACCATATACATCTTTCTTATATCCTAAATTATTTCTAATGTAATCATCAATATTTATACTAGAATAAGCTGTCTTAGTATGATTTGATAAATACATATAGTAGTTATAATAAACATTATTTTTATTTACTGCGTTACTATAATTACCATTTCTATAATCTTTAATCATTGTTTCTAAACTTGTATAGAAGTAATGACCATCATAACTATAATAAGTTCCTGGATTTAACATTTCAGGTTTAGGTCCTATTGTACTACCTGCACTACCATAATAGTTATTTTGAATTTTAGATACATAGTTATGTCTTATTTCAGTATCAGTTACTGTATAAGAACTAGATGATTTAACCCAAGTAATTGGTACTATTTCATAAGTAGATAGTTTAATCCATCCTGTGAAGTTACCTATTCTTACTTTAGCCATAAAACCATGTGTATTAGACCATCCACCTTCTATTAGTGCTCCATCTACTCCACCATATAATGAACCAGTATCCATATATGTGTAAGATGAAGTTGTTTCTTTATTTGTATAGAAATAAGTTAAAGTTTCTGGATTAACAGATAAATCTACTAAACCTACATTAGCATCTAGTATTTTGTTTTCTCCATTTATTTTATGTAGAATTGCTAAATCAGTTGCCCCATAACTTTTCATTGCAGCTACTGCTTCTTCAAAAGTATTATGACAACTTACTTTATCTATTACTCCATCAGTATGAAATCCTGCTACTTCATAAGTTCCACATAGTTCTCTATTTTTATAATTACTAGAGTCGAAGGCATATACATTTTTATAACTTAAAAATGCAAAAGAAAGTAAAGCTATTATTAATAGTTTTCTCTTTTTCATAATTAACGCCTCCTTACCCATTATCATTGTAATTATATTATATCAGTATATATGTATCTATTTGTTTCTATTTCGACATTTTTTACATAGAATTTACATTATTTTACAAGGATTAATTTAGTTTATATGTTAACTTGATAAAACCTTAATTTTTAGTTATAATTATATAGTAGGTTTGGAGGATAAAAGATGCAGGGTAATGGAAATAAAAAAATATTGAAATTTATAATTAAATTATTTAGTATTATAGCTCTTGGAGCTTCAATATTTGCGATATATGAAATATTCTTATTAAGCTCGATAGAAGACTTAATTAGATATATAGTTATAGGTGTACTTATACTTATAGATATTGTGATTATATTTAAATTTAGAAGTAAGAAGAGACCCAAAGGTACTTATTTATCATTCTTAATTCTATTATCTATTATTTGTGTAGGTATTGGGTTAGTTATTTCATACTTTTATGGGCAAATAGATAATCTTAATAAAGATAAAATTACTTATACTTCTGATATGCTTGTAATGAGTTGGAGTAAAGCTAATAAAATTGAAGATGTTCAAAATATGAAGATTGGTATCTTAAAAGATAAGAAATCTCCTGAAGGATATATAATTCCTAAAGAAATTATTAAAGAAAATAACTTAGAAGATGAAAATCAAATAGTTGAATATGAAGACTATACTTCTATGCTTGTAGATATGTATAGTAAAGAACTTGATGCTATATTTGTTCCAGATAGTTATGTAAGTATGTTTTCTGGTATTACTGGATATGAAACAATTGATACTGATACAAGAGTAATTATTAGTAAAGATAAATTAATGAAGAAAGCAGCTACTTCTAAAATAGAAACTGCTTCTAGTGGTAAAGATGTTACTACTCCATTTACTATATTATTAATGGGTATTGATTCTACTGATGAAGTTTTAAGTAAAAATGCTATTGCTAACGGTGATACATTAATACTTATTACATTCAATCCTAAGACATTAAATGCTACAATGTTATCTATTCCAAGAGATAGTTATGTTCCTATAGCTTGTTGGAGTGGTAGACCTGAAAATAAAATTACACATGCTGCTGCATATGGTAATGACTGTATGATTAATACTATTGAGAATTATTTAGATGTTAATATAGATTATTATGCTAAGATCAATTTTAAAGGTTTAGTTAAATTAGTTAATGCTGTTGGTGGTGTTGAGGTATATGTTCCTAAAACATTATGTACAGATGATTCTAGTCGTGGAGACCAAGTTTGTATTAATGAAGGATATCAAACATTAATGGGAGAACAAGCATTAGTATTTGCAAGAAATAGAAAACAGCTTGCTAATGGTACATTTGGTAGAGAAGAACACCAACAAGAGATTATAAAAGCACTTATTAATAAAATGAAAAATGTTAAAGATGTAACTAAGTTTATGGAAATACTTAATACAGTATCTGATAACTTAGATACAAACTTAACTACTAAACAAATATTATCTTTCTATAATGTAGCTAAAGATATTATTAAAAAAAGTTTAAGTAGTGATGAAGCTGAATTGATCAATATCCAACAACTATTCTTAGATGGTGATGGTCAAATGATTTATGATGAAAGAGCTAGAATGATTTTATGGGATTATGTTCCTAATAAGAATAGTAGAAATGATATAGTTAATGCTATGAAAATTAATCTTGAATTAAAAGATCATGAAGATATAACAGAGTTTAGTTTTTCAATTAATAAACCTTATGAAAAGAAAGTCATTGGTGCTGGAGCTGCTGGTGGATTTAGATATACTTTATTACCTGACTTTACTGGTGATACAGAAGAACAAGCACAAGCTACTGCTAATAAATTAGGTATTAAAGTTAATTTTGATGGTGAGGGTGGAACTGTTGTAGAACAAAGTTATCCTGCTAGTAAGAGAGTTGATTTAATTAAAGATACATTAGTGCTTAAGTTATCTGGCCATAAAAAGAAAGTTGAAGAAGATAAAAAAGATGACAAAGATGACAAAGATGACAAAGATAAAGATGATAAGACAGATGAGAAAGAAACAACTACTACAGATGATAAAGATACTTCAGAAACTACTGAAACTACAACTGATGATAAAGACGATAAAAAAGAAGATGAATAATCTTCTTTTTTTTATGTCAAAAAAAGAACTACTATTGTAGTTCTACTAGACTTAATTTATCTCCATCATGTATAAATATTAATTTTGCACTTTTTTGATATTTTGAGAAAGCTTCATCTGCATAATCCCATGTTGCTTCTACAATATAAGCTTTTTCATCAGTTTTATCTCCATAAGCAAATGCCTCTTGAGATACATTGGTTATTTCTATTTCTGATACTGTTGGTAGGGATTGATTTCTATTACCATAGATATTACTTTCTACATATTTATAATATGTATCTTCAGCCTTTACTAAGAAGTTTTCTAATGCTCCACTATAGACAAAATCAACTCCACCAATATCAGTCTTAGCTGTTTTATCATTTAATGAATAGAAGTCATATATAAACATCTCAGAGATCTTTTTAACATATTCTTCTTCATCTAATTCATCTTCTGAAAGTATCTTTTTTAATTCATCAAACATTTTATGATATTTCTTTGTTTTAGAATCTTTTAAGTTATATCCATACTTATCTATCTTATTTACTATTTTTACTTCTTTTGGTTTACTTTTACCTAAGAAGTTTTCATTTATAAATAAGTAACCTAATAATACTACTATTACTAATAATAGAATTATTATTATTCTTTTAGCTTTTTTCTTTAATTTCATATTATTCCCCACTCTCTTTATTCTTATCTTTATTTAATAAGTTAAATACTATTATATCGTTTGATACATCTAATAGTTTATTAGTATATTCTGTATTAGAATTTATTTCTTCTTCAGAGATAGCTTCTTCTACTAGAGGCATATACTCTGCTTTTTGGCTATTATAGTATAACTTATTATTTACCCAGTTACCATTAGGGAATACTACTATATTATTTTCTTTAATATTATATATATCATGTCCTAAAGCATATTCATTCTTAAATCCTAACATATTTCCTAATGTTGGTACTACATCATACATACCCATTGCATTAGTATTTATAAAGTTAAGTTCAGTACCTTTCATATCTTTAGTCCATATAATAAATGGTACTTTTCTACCTAATTCATATTGGTAGTAATCATATTCTTTATAATTAGGATCTTCTGAACTTAATACACTATTTGTTTCTTTATCATAGTTATATAGTAAATTATAGTCTTTTCTAGGAAGTCTTGCATCATGATCACCATATAATACAAATACTGTATTTTCTAATAATCCTCTTTCATCTAATCCTTCAATAAATTCACCTAATGCAGCATCTGCATAATGAAGTGATTTGAAGTAATTACCTAGTTTAGTACCTTCCATATATGGATATACTACTTCAGTACCATCTTCTTTAGTTTCTTTTAATGAAACATCAAATTCTCCATATTTATCTACTTCTGAGAATGGTGTATGGTTAGTTAACATTATAAGTAATCCATACCATTTTTCATTATCAGCATTAATCTTTTCAATTTTTTCTAGAGATTGTTTGAAGAATTCTTTATCATTTAATCCTAAACCAATAACATTTTCTTTAGAAACTTCATAGTCTGCTTTAGCATAGAATCTTTGATATCCCATATTAACATGCATAGCACGTCTATTCCAGAAATCTGCATTATTAGCATGCATACTAAATGTATAATAACCTTTTTCATTTAATAAATCTGGAATACCTACATATTCTCTATCAGAGTAAGATACAAATGCTGTTCCACTCTTTGTAGGCATTAAACTTGTATTATATGTTAATTCTGAATCACTACTTGTCCCTACACTAACTTGTGAATAGAAGTTTGAAAAATACATTCCTTCATTAGCTAGTTTATTAAGCGTTGGAGTTACTTCTTGTCCATTGAAAGTTAAACCAATAGCATTACTCATCATACTTTCACCATGGATTACAACAACATTTTTACCTTCAAATATATTAGTATATTCATTAGTACCATCATATTTATTTCTATTTTCAAAATAATCATTAAAGTTCTTTTTAGCTTTATCATAACCAAACATTGAGTTTATCTTAGGTTGAATTGAAGTTATAACGTCATTTCCTTGATATATATAAATACCAAATTTCATTACTATATATTCTTTATTCCATTGTTTAAAGAATCTAGATACATCTAATGATGTTAGTGTTAATAAGAATAATACTAATAATATTCCAGCAGCCGAAAGAGTTTTAACAGTCATTTTCTTTCTTTCTGGTTTTATTTCTATTTTCTTATAATAATTCTTTTTTCTTAATCTGATATGAACAATTATTAAAGCTATTGGAGCTATTAAATATACTAGGTCTTTTAATTGTAATACATTTTCTACAACAGCATCTCCTACATCTCCAATGTATTGAGTTAAACTTAACATAGAGATAGATGCAAATGATGTATAGAATGTATAATATACTGAGTTAATCATACATATAGCAGTTAAAACTATCGAAAATGCCATATAATAAGCAAATCTATTTTTAGGTTTAAATAAATACCCAAATGCTCCTATAAATACAACTACTGTAGTATCTGCTAGTATTGCTTTAAAAGATAAATAATTATCAATTGAATGCATACATAAGAATCTTAATAATGTAGAATTTATTACCATTAATACTACAAAAGATAAGAATAAAACATTATTCTTAAAGTATTGTTTTATTAAGTGATCTCTTTTGATAGTTTTAATTCTTTTAATAATTTCTTTTTTAATTTTATTAAATGTATTTTTTACTATTTTCATATCAAATACCTCACCTATTCATTATATCATTTTATGTAGTTTTTTTCAATCTACTAAAAAAGAGAACTAATTTAGTTCTCCATTATATTCACTGGCATTTATTACCATTCCTAATACATATATATATGACAATAAATAAATCCATAGTAATAATATTAATATATTAGCTACACTACCATAGAATAAGTCATATCTTGCAAATTTTTCTACATAAAATGCAAATATTTCAGTAGATAATACCCAACCTATTGTAGTAAATATTGCTCCTTTAGTAGTTGTCTTTCCAGGTATTTCTTTATCTGGAGCTATTACATACATTAATTTAATATTTATAAATATTAATATTAGTATTAATGGGTATTTTAATATTACTAACATCTCTCTTACTATACGTATTATTATACTATCATTAGTTAATTCTTTTAATATATTAAATATACTACTACCAAATATTGGAATTATTATTAAGAATAAAAATATTCCAACTAAGACAAATGTCATAGTAATAGCTTTTAAACGTCTACTTACTATACTGTTTGGTTCTACTTTATATATTTCATTAGATGTATTAATCATGGAATAAGCTCCATTAGAAGCTAAAATAAACCCTGATAAGTAGAATATTATAATATTAAAGTTAATTCCATCTCCAGCCATAATACTATTAAGTATACTAGCTATTTGAGAAGGAACTGATTCATTTATAGCTACTCTTATTGGTTCTGTTGAAATAGATAAGTTAGCAGCTATAGTAGCTATTAAAGCAACCAATGGAATAAGTGTCATGACAAGAAAAAAAGCAAGTTGACCTGGTAATATTCTCATTTCTGGTTTCATTAATAACTTGAATATTTTTTTAGTAAAGTTCCTTGCTTTTTCCATTCAATCACCTTTTTATCTATATTCTTCTTTGTTTGTGATCATTTCTAGAGTTGCTTCATTTATTGAATCATCTAGTGTTTTTATTTCATCTGTAATCATACTGTAACCTACTGCAGCTCCAAATGAATGTGGTAAGTTTTTCATTTCTCTAGATAATTTCTTAGTATAAGTAGAAACTTGTCTTTCACTATAACCTACTAAGTAAATTAAGAATTCATTACCATCTGTTCTAATAATTTCACTATTTTCTAATTGTGTATTTACTAGAATACCTGCAGCTTTGATAATTAAGTCATCTCCTTCTTCATGACCATAATTATCATTAACATATTTAACATTATTTAAATCCACCATTACGATTGCTTGTGGGAATACTTCACATGCTTCCCATTCTTTCATCTTAGCATTTAAATAATTTCTATTTTTTAATGAAGTTAACATATCAGTATATTTATGTCTATCTTCAATTTTTACTTTTTTAACTTTCTTTTGTCTCTTAAATATTAAATAAATTAAAGTTAATATAATAATTGGAGCAAATATAACAATAAGTACTACTGTATAGATTTGTTCTAAAGTAGAATCTTTAAGAATAGATGCACTTAATCCTTCTATTCCAGAATTTCTATAATTGTAATATGAATTAGTATTAATTATGTAATTAAATAAATCATAAAATGCACTATTATTATTTTTAACCATGAATTTATAATCATTCATCATAGTATCTTGATATAATAATTTTAAATTCTTAAATTTACTATTTTGATAGTATGAATAGATTTCTCTATCTACTACTATTAATCTATCTTTAGAATGTCTTATTAATTCATCTATACTATTATATTCTTTAATATTAGCTCTTGAGTTATTAGAAAAATATGCATATAAGGAATCTCCTTTTAACATAGATATTTCTTTTCCTTTTAAGCTTTCAAATGAATTAACTATATGATTATCTTCTTGATAACCTAATACTACATAGTCTTCTACAAATGTTGATAAAGTAGCAGTATATTTATCACTACTATAATTATAATAGTCAAAGTAAATATCTACTTCCCCTTTATCAATAGCTTTTTGTAATGCTTTGATATTAGCATATCTCTTATATTTGAAATTGATACCTGCTAGACGAGATATTCTATCGATATATTCTCCAGCAATACCAGCAACTTTACCATTTACTTTTGATTCATATGGTAAGTTTTCTACATATCCATATACATAATTCTTAGATATTAATTGTACTTTTGTTTTGGCATCTAATTCATTCTTTTCTAAGTAATAATTTAAGTATGCATCATTATATTCTTTTATATAATTTGTTTGTTTCCATTTATTATAATACTTAGTAACTATAGTATTTAATTCTTTATTATCATCACTTAATGTTAAAACTATTTGTTTCTTTAATTCAGTGAAATAATAATTAATTGAATACTTATCTTTTTCAATTGTATAGTCTAAATACATAATGTTTGGTACTACAATCATATTTACTTCTTCATTATCTAATGCTTTATATAGATTAGAAATATTATCATATGATTTATATGATAAATTAGTACCACTCTTTAAGTAGAAACTAACTTCTTCTACATCATCTTTTAATACACCAAATACTATATTTTTCATATCTTTAATATGATTAATTCTTTGGTATGATTTACCTACAGCTATATAGTTATCATTAAATAAGAACAAATCATTTTTAGATATTTTTTCATTATTATTTAAAATAGTAATTCTATATCCATTTGTAGTTGGAATAGATGTTTTTAAATATGGTATTTTATTAAATTCAATACCTATTTTTTCTTCAAAGTCACTTATAAAATCAAAGATAACTCCTTCTCCATTAGTTCCATATAATGGATAATCATTTACTATTTCAAAGTCATATGTTTGATCTTTATTTTCTTCAACCCATTTTCTTTCTGCCACAGTTAATGTAGTAGTTTTATCTTCTTTATTATAATAACGATATACGAATACAAATGCTATTATGGCTATAAGTATAGGAACTATTATTATTAACTTCTTTTTCATATTATTCTCCTATCTATTTTTAGTCCAACTAATTGCTGATTTAGTATGATGTTTATAACCCATTATAGGAAAATGATCTGTATCAGATTCATTAATTATTATGAATTGAATATCATAGTATGCTTTTTCATCATCTGATAATTTATCTAATGTTTTACTAGCTAAACTTCTGGCAGTATCTACTGATACTCCTTCATTTAATTTAACATCAAAATAAATAATTCTTCCTTGTACTCTTACAGTGATACTTTTAGAAGATTCTTTAAATTCTTCTTTAAACTCTTCTTTCTTTTTATCACTTATTTTTACTTTATCAATTCCTTCTAATCTAGTTCCATAGTATGCTTCAGCATCATCTGGAAAGAAGAAATTCTTAGCCATTATACCTATAATTACTACAAATATAATGATTAGTGCTAGCACGATTATACGTAAATTTTTCTTTAAAAACTTGAATACTTTCTTCATAATTATCACATCCTAATATACTAAATATTATACACTAAGTGGTTATTATTTTCAATTGATTAATTTAATTCTTCTACTAAAATATCCATAGCCATTTTAGGATTAGCTTTACCCTTAGTTTCTTTCATTACTTGTCCCATTAAGTATTTAATTGCTCTATCATGTCCTGCTTTATAGTCATTAACACTTTCTGGGTTATTATTAATAATTCCTTTAACTATATTTCTAATTTCAGAGTCATCTGTGATATTTTCAATACCTTGTTCACTCATGATGGTTTGAATAGATTTATCACTTTCTAATACTATATCTAAGATATCTTTTAAGTTCTTACTAGTTAAAGTATTATCAGATACTAAGTTAACTAATTCAATAAATCTTTCTTTAGATAAAGTAGTATCATAAATAGTCTTTTCATTTTTATTTAAGTATCCACTGATATCTCCTAAAAGAAGATTACTAGCTACTTGATGATTAATCTTTTCATCTAGTAATGTATTAAAGTAATCACTTAAACTTCTATTAGCTACTATCTTATTAGTATTAATTTCTGATACTCCTAAGGCAATATATCTTTCTCTTCTTTCATCAGGTAACATTGGGATAGAATTAACTGCATCCTCAATCATTTCATCAGTAAGAATAACATATGGAATATCTGGTTCTGGAAAATATCTATAGTCATTACCTGTTTCTTTAACACGCATTAATACTGTATCGTTTAATTTGTCATCGAAACGTCTAGTTTGAGGTTTAAATGTTTCTCCAGCTTCATATATTTTAGTTTGTCTTTCTATTTCTTTTTCAACACCTAATTTGGCATTTGAAATAGAACCAATATTTTTAATTTCAGCTTTAGTACCTAATGGATCAGATTCATTTTTACGAATAGAAACATTAACGTCCGCTCTCATTGAACCTTCTTCAATCTTACAATCTGAAATATCTCCAAAAGATAATAATTCTCTTAATTTTTCTAAGTATAATTTAACATCTTCACCATCAGACATACATGGTTTAGTAACTATTTCTATTAAAGGTACTCCTGCTCTATTGAAGTCTAGAAGTGTCTTAGTACCACGGTGAGCACTCTTACATGTATCTTCTTCTATATGCATTTCTTCAATGTATACTTTTTTCTTTTCTCCAGTTGATTTAGTTATTTCAACATAACCATCATATCCTATTGGAGTATCATTTTGAGTTATTTGATAGTTCTTAGATATATCTGGATAGAAATAATTTTTTCTATCAAAGTGCATTACTCTTCTAATCTTACAATTAAGAATAGCTGCTGCTTTTATACCTAAGTTAATTACTTCTTCATTTAATGTAGGAAGTGTTCCTGGGTAACCTAAATCAATTACGTTAGTTAATGAATTAGCCATTTCTCCATATCCATTAATAGAGTTAGAGAAGATTTTTGTTTTTGTTTTTAATTCTACGTGTACTTCTACACCTATTGTAGGAATATAATTACTCATTATCTTCACCTCCATTTGGATTTAAACTTAGATTTAATTCTTTTTCTAAGTATGAAGCTAATTTATATATCTTTGCTTCTTCAAATGAATTAGCAATTATTTGCATACCTATAGGCATCTTATTACTATCAAATCCAATTGGTAAGTTTAAACCAGGAAGTCCTGCCATATTAACAGGTATTACTAAGACATCATCCATGAATGATTTTAATGGGTCATCCATTGGATCAGTTAGATTATATGCTGTAGTTGTTGTAGTTGGTCCTATGATAAAATCATAATCTTCAAATACTTTCTTTAAAGCTTTTCTCATATCATCTCTGATACTTAATGCTTTATTATAATAAACCTTAGCATTTTCTCCACTTAGTAAGTAACTACCTACCATGATTCTTCTTTTTACTTCCTCTCCAAATCCATTAGCTCTTGTTTTTAAATAAACATCTTCAATGTTATCTGGATTTTCATAAGAATAACCATATCTAATACCATCAAATCTAGCTAAGTTAGAACTTGCTTCTCCCATAGCTATAATTTGGTATAGTGTAACTGCATTTTCTAAGTATGGAACATCAATATAATCTACTATTGCTCCATTAGATTTTAATACTTCAATTATTTCTTTTACTTTGTCAGTGATAGATTGAGAAACTATATCACTCATAAAGTAATTAGGTACAGCAATCTTCATACCTTTTATATCTTCACCTATTAGTCTTGTGAAGTCTTCTTCTTCTTTTCTTACTGAAGTTAAATCTTTTTCATCTTTACCTACTAAAGCATTTAAAAGTAATGCATTATTATAAACATTAGTAGTCATTGGACCTATTTGGTCTAAGCTTGATGCAAAGGCAACTAATCCATAACGTGAAATTCTACCATATGTTGGTTTCATACCTACGATACCTGTATAACTTGCAGGTTGTCTGATACTTCCACCTGTATCAGAACCTAAAGCAAAAGGTAAGTCTCTAGCTGCTATAGTAGTTGCTGAACCACCACTTGATCCTCCTGATATTTTTTCTTTATTCCAAGGATTTTTAGGAGCTCCAAAGTAACTAGTTCTTGAGCTTGATCCCATAGCAAATTCATCCATATTAGTTTTACCTATGATGATCATATTCTTTTCATTTATCTTTTCTACTACAGTAGCATTATATATTGGAATAAAATTATCTAATATATGAGATGCACAAGTAGTTCTTAATCCTTTTGTTACTATATTATCTTTTACTGCAATAGGAAGTCCAAATAATAAGTTATCTACTTCTTTATTTTCTAACTCTTTAGCTTTAGCTATAGCTTCTTCTTTATTTAATGTGATGTAGGCATTTAATTCTTTATTATTTTCTATATTTTGGAAGGCTTCTTCTACTAAGTCTATTGGCTTAATAGTTTTGTTTTTTAATAATTCATTTATTTCTTTAATACTTTTATTTAAATACATATTAAGCACCTTCCCCTTCACTAATAACTACAGGTACTTCAATATAATTTCCACTATGTCTAGGAGCATTATTAACTACTTCTTTTGGATCTAACATAGTACCTTCTTCATCTTTTCTTAATTCTGCATTATTATTCCAACAGGCAATAAGGATATCATCATCATACCCTTTTACTTCATTAATCTTTTCTACATCATTTAATAGTTTTTTTAATTCTACTTGGTACTTACTAATTTCTTCTTCAGTTAAAGAAATTCTAGCCAAATCAGCTACGTGTAATACCTCTTCTTTAGTTAGCGCCTCTTCCATAGAAACACTCCTTCCTATAACGTATCTATTATAGCATAAAAAAAAGAAGATTTAAATCTTCTTTTTAGTTTTCTTCACCATACATTTTACCTTTAGAATCTAGTTGAATTTCATGACCATATTCAAATACTAAACTCATTGAGTATAGGAATAATATTTCTATGATATTTAATAGATTTAATTCTAGATTAACTTGTTCTCTAAGAGGTATATTAAGTATAGTTTGACCTATAGCAGAAAGTATAATACATGTAATCATTAAGTAAGCCATTTTCTTAATATGATCTACATTATCTAGAGTAAATGGAGTATCTCCTTCATTAATATTTTTAAATAATAATTCTAGATGTTTTAATGATTTAATTAATACTATTATGAAAGCACCTAAGAAAGCCATTCCTATTTCTAAGAATACTACTACTCCTGTTTCTCCATATTTTTCTATAGATGGACCTATAATACTAATATCACTTTCTTTAACATCAGCTGCTACTACATGATCTCCTATTCTAATCTCTGTACTCTTACCTACTTCTACTATTTGTATTTTCTTATCTTTAGATACTATTTTTCCATCTTCTATATCAATATATTTAAATCCTATTGGTAGAAGTATCATTGCTGCTACTAAGAATCCAAATGCTACTCTTAATACTATAGCAGTAATTTTACCTACTAAAGATAATACTTTACTTATTCCTTTCATTTGATTTTGTTTTTCTTTTTTGAATTTAACTACACTCATCTTAACTTCTTCGTCTAATGAATCTAAGTCAATCATATTATCATTTACTAAATCATTAATATTACACTTAAATATTTTACATAGTTCAAGTATATTATTCATTTCAGGGTATGCTTCACTTGTTTCCCATTTAGAAACAGATTGACGGCTTACTCCAACACGCTCTGCAAGTTCTTCTTGTGATATGTTTTTTCTTTTTCTTATCTTTTTTAGATTGTCTGCGAATTTCATTAGACTTCTCTCCTTTCGTAAGATAAGTATATATAAAATTACTTATTATTTTTACCAACTTTTAGTTGCTGCACGTCAAAGTTTGCAATTTAATTATACAAAATTTTAAAGATTTTTTCAAAATCTTTGGAAAGAAAAATTTTTCTTGCTAATAATATAGTGAGAGGTGGGTTTGAAGATGTTTTTCCTTTGCTAGGCCCAGGGGGGTTCGATCAATTGGCAAGGAAGTGATTTTATGACTAAAAGAGAGAAATCTTATTTTTTCATAATCCTTCTTCTATTTATTCTAATAGGAATACTATTATTTAAGTAGAAAAAAACATCCGAAAATAATTTTCGGATGCACTCTCGCAAAGAGAAGCGTCTGACCAATTAGACTTATCCTCTCTCTTTTATTTTATGAAGATATTCTTCATATATTCATTGTATTATAATAATTTACTTTTGTAAATATTTATTATTCAGCCATACAATTTTTTATGTATATTTGTTTATTCTTTTTCTTAGTTGCTCCTACATATTTTTTAACTGTACCTATTACTGTTACATTTTTGTTTTCTTCAAATGCAGATATATTTGTTTGTTCAGGTACTAAGTCACAGATAATATCAAGAGTGTATTTACCACCTTCATCTGTATATCTTAAGGTAATCTTATTATCTTTTTCATTTGTTTTTAATACTGTAGAAGTTATTTTTACGAATTTATTATAATACTTCTTATAAGCTTTTACTTCATCAGTAGTAAAAGCTATAGCTAAGTCTACATCAGCTACTTCTATAGGTGTTGAATTACGTTTCATTCCCCATAAACCTATTTCTATATCACGTCTACCTTTTATTTCATTATAATCAATTACTTTATATCCTAATCCTGTATATTCTTTAGTTCCACCATCTTTTAATTCTAATGTTTTAATTGCGAATAATGGTGTATATCCATATTTAGTTACTCTTATATAATCTACTGTTATCATAATTATGATTATTACGATTATTGAAAATACTACATTAATTATTCTTTTCCATGTACTTTTTTTCATTCTTTCATCTCCTTGGATAGAACATATTATATCATATTGGTATTTTTTAATCAAATTGTATAAAGAAAAAGGACTTATTAGTCCTTTATTTTTTCTTTAAATTCTTCTTCACTCCAGATTGGAATATTTAATTCTTTTGCTTTAGTATATTTACTTCCAGGGTTGGAACCGACTATTACTACACTTGTCTTTTTAGATACTGAGTCTACTGTTTTTCCACCAAGTGATTCGATTATGTCTTTAGCTTCATCACGAGTAAATAATTCAAGGGAACCAGTTAGTACAAAAGTCTTTCCAAAGAAGTTATCATTCTTTTCTATTTTCTTACCTAGATAATTCATATTAACATTTAATTCTTTTAATTTATTAATTATTTCTAAATTATCGGTATTATCAAAATATTCTCTTATACTTTTAGCTATTATTCCACCAATATCTGGAATATTAGTTAATTCTTCTTCACTGGCATTTATTAGATTATCTAATGTATTAAAGTTTTGAGCTAATATTTTACCAGTCTTAGCTCCTACATGTGGAATACCTAAAGCAAATATTAGTTTTTCTAAAGAGTTTTGTTTAGAATTTTCAATTGCATCTAGTAAGTTATTTACTGATTTATCTCCAAAACCTTCTAAACGAATTAAATCCTGTTTATGATCTTTTAAATTATAAATATCTACTATATTTTTAATAAATCCAAAGTTATAGAAATCTTCCATTATTCTATCACCTAGACCATCTACATTCATAGCATCTCTTGAAGTGAAATGAATTAATCCTTCAATGTGTCTAGCTGGGCATTTATCATTAGGGCAATAGTAATCTACTTGTCCTTCTTTTTTAATTAAAGGCGTATTACACATAGGACATTCTTTTATCATTACAAAGTCCTTTTCTGTACCTTTTCTTCTTTCTACTTTAGCTTCTACTACTTCAGGAATTACATCTCCTGCTTTTCTAATAGAAACAGTATCACCTATTTTTAAACCTTTTTCTAATACATAATCTTCATTATGAAGAGTAGCACGTGAAATAGTACTTCCAGCAACTATTACTGGATCAAGTACTGCGTTTGGTGTTATTTGACCAGTTCTACCTACAGTAAATATTATATCTTTTAATTTAGTTAATACTTCTTCTGCTGGAAACTTATAAGCTGTTGCCCATTTAGGATATTTTGCAGTGAAACCTAATTTTCTTTGTTGTTCAATACTATTTACTTTTACTACTACACCATCTATATCATATGGTAAGTTTGGTCTTAGTTTTCCTTTTTCTTCAATAAATTCTAATACTTCATTTATATTTTTAACTAATCTATTGTTAGGATTAATTTTAAATCCTAGAGAACGCATATACTCTATTGCTTCAGCATGAGTTTTAAGTCCATAATCTTCTGGATCTGGTAAGTGATATATAAAGTTATCTAACTTACGAGATGCAGCTACTTTAGAATCTAATTGTCTAATTGATCCTGCTGCGGCATTACGACAGTTTTGAAGTAGAGGTTCACCTTTTTCTTTTCTTTTCTCATTTAATTCTTCTAGAGTTTTTTTATTCATGAAGATTTCTCCACGAACTTCAATATCTACTTCTTCTTTTAATTTTAAAGGTATTACTTTAATAGTTTTAACATTATGAGTAATATCTTCTCCTACTACTCCATCACCACGAGTTGCAGCACGAACTAATTTTCCTTTTTCATATAATAGTGAAACAGATAGTCCATCTATTTTTAACTCACACATGTATTCAGGATTAATACCTTCTTTTTTAATTCTTTCATCGAAAGCTATAAGCTCACTCTCACTAAATACATCTGAAAGAGACATCATAGGTATTTTATGAGTTACTTTTTCAAAACCCTCAATTATCTTTCCACCAGCGTGTTGTGTTGGAGAATCTTCTCTAACCCATTCTGGATGAGCTTCTTCTATTTCAAATAATTCCCTTAAATAACTATCATATTCTTGGTCTGTGATTGTTGGATTATCTAAAGTATGATAATTATAATCAGCCTCATTAATTATATCTATAAGTTCATTCATTCT
>CAMOXZ010000012.1 GCA_946629545.1 uncultured Caryophanales bacterium
CACCAACATTATTTTACTATAAAAAACTAAAAAAGACTAGTTATCTAGTCTTTTATTTATTTTGTTTTTGGTTCGTATACACTACCCATAAACCATACTTCACCAGTATTTTTATCTCTAATTAAGTATATAAATGGCTTATCAAATGTAATATCTATTCTTTCTACTGGTACTTCATATAAATAATTGAATCCAGCACCAGTAGAACCAAATCCAGCTAATTTAGTTGCTGCTGCTGCTTTAATACCATCATTTGAGAATTCTATCTTAGCTTTATGTTTAGCACTACTAATAAATTGTCCTTTAGAATTTTCTCCTAGCATTCCACTTAAGTTAGCCTTACTAGAATCAAATACATCAGTAATTCCCATTTCATTTAAATCATTTTTTAAATTCAAAGTATATTCATAATCAAACATTGGAATATAACCATGAACTAAAGTAAGAACTCCATCTTTAAAGTTTTTACTCTTCATATCCTTTAATCCACTAATTACTTTTGTAATATCAGTAATTTCTAGTTTATCAATATAATCATTTAAAGATTCATTTATTGGCATAATACCTATGTATTGTAATGTAGTACCATCATAAGTTTGTAAATCTTTAGAAAATGCTTTTATATTTTCATCTACATATAATGAGAAATCTGTAGAACTATTTTCTCTACCATAATTTGAATTTAATTCATCAATATATTTCTTTAAGTATTTATTAACATCAGATTCAGCCCATCCGCCTTCAACTTCTCTTTTTCCTTCTTCAGTTTCTAACCATTCTTTATAAGCGTTTCCAACTTCTTCGATGATTTTTTCTTCACCAATTTCTTTAACTGCATCATAATTATTAAATGCTGCTTTTACTTCTACAGATTTAATATTTTCTTTTCCATCAAATGTTAATGAATGATAAGATTCTTCTTTATCTATATAATAAACACTATCACTAAATTGATAATCTTTTCCTTCTATCTTTTCATGAGTATAATGAACATTATATCTAATACATGAAACATCACTACCTGTAGCACATTGAATTTGATTATTCCATTTCATATCAATTGCTAAAGCATTAGTTAATTCAAAGTTTTCATTTATAACTTCATCACCAAATAAGTTATTAATTAAACCAAATGTCTTATTACTTACCCAGCTATTCATATTAGCTGGTCCATTAAAGTCATCATATATTACTTCAGCAGTATATTTTTCTTTTAACTTATTTATATATTCTTCTTTAACACTATCTTTAAATGTATTTCTAATAAATACAGCATTAGCAAAACTCATATGATCAGTATTTATATATTTATTAGATTTATAATCACCTATAAGTCTATTAATTTGCGTTTTAGAGTTTTCCGCACTACCTTCACTTAACATGGCCAAAGCATATTTAATAGATATTGGTGCATATATTTTATTCTTTCCATTATTTTCAAACTTTAAAAAAGCTATATCAAATTTATCTAATGTATTGCCTGTTAGTCTATAAGTTGAATATTTTTCTTCAGCATCAGTAGATACCTTCTTAGTACTTTCACTATTTTCTCTTATAAATCCAGGTAAAAAAACTATACATACTATTATTATTAGCATAAATACTAATGATCCTAAAATAGCAAATATTAATACAACACTATTCTTATTATCTTCTTTTTTAGGTTTTTCTGTAACTGCTGGAGTAGTTACTTGTTCTTCATTTTTATTTTCTTCCATTTGTTCACTCTCCTACCTTAAATTATATAACTATTCTAAAAAAAGAAAAGAGATAATCTACTTATCTCTTAATTCTGCACTATAAGTTGACACTACTTTGTCAATTATTTTATTGAAATCAGCCATTACTTCTTCATCAGTTAAAGTTCTATCAATACCATTAAATACTAATTTGAAAGCAACACTCTTCTTATTAGAATCAATATTTTCTCCTTCATATACATCAAATACATCTACTTCTTGAAGTATTTTACTAGAAGCTTTCTTAATAGTTTTAATAACTTCATCTACTAAGATATTTCTATCTAATACATATGCCATATCTTTAGATATACTTGGATACTTAAATGCTTCTTTGTATTTTAATTTACTAGTTTTACCATAAATACTATCTAGATTTAATTCAAATACAAATATATCTTTTTTAGTAATAGATGGATGAATTTTACCAATAATACCTATTACTTTACCATCTAATATAATATTAGCTTGTACTCCAGGATGAAGGTCTTTGCATTCACTTCTAGTAAATGAATATCTTGAATTATAACCCATATAATCAAGTAAATCTTCAACAATACCTTTTACTACGAAGAAATCTATTTCTACATCACTCTTCCAACTATTAGTTAAATAACTTCCTGTCATTAAACCACATACTTTAGTTGTCTCTTCATAATTAACATCATAAGTCTTAGCTATTTCATAAATAGAAATATCTTTAACTCCTCTAGCTTTATTATACTCATATACATTCATTAATGAAGGTATTAATGTAGTTCTAACAACACTCTTATCTACACTCATTGGATTTGGTAAAACAACTGGTTTTCTATCTTCATAAATAAACTTATTAGCCATTTCTGGATTAACTAATGTATATGTCTTAACTTCATTTAATCCTAAACTACGAAGTCTCTTAGAAACCATCTTACGATATTTAACATCACCAACATATTCACCACGACGTACTTTAACATCAGGTAAACTAGATACTAAATTATTATATCCAAATAATCTACCAATCTCTTCAGCAATATCATTAACATTAGCATCAATATCTAATCTTCTTCTAGGAATAGTAACTATAAATTTACCATTCTTTATCTCATATGGGAAATCTAATCTATCTAATTCATTTTTCATATCATCTTCTGATATAGTAATACCTAATATCTTATCAACATCACTAGGAACAAATTCTAATACTTTTTCAGTATGATCTTCATTATCTACTAATACATAACTATCTAATACTTCAGCTTCTGCATATTTTTCTAATAAGTGACAAGCACGTCTTGAAGCCATCTCAGTATATTCAAAAGAAAGTCCTTTACCATATCTAATTGATGCTTCACTAGGAAGTTCTAATTTACGAGCAGTATATCTAATACTAACTGGATCAAATATAGCTGATTCAATTAAAATATTCTTAGTATTTTCATCTACCTCAGTATTTTCTCCACCCATTACTCCAGCAATACATACTGGTTTTTCTCCATCAGTAATAACTATATCATCACTAGATAATACTCTTTCCTTACCATCTAATGTAGTAATAGTTTCATTATCTTTAGCATTTCTAACTACTATTTTATTACCTAATTTATCTTTATCAAAGAAATGTAGTGGTTGACCAAACTCTAACATAACATAGTTAGAAATATCTACTACATTATTAATTGGTCTCATACCTGCAGCTATTAATCTTTTCTTAATGAAGTCAGGTGATTCTCCAATCTTAACATTTCTAACTTCTCTAGCTACATAATAACTACATTTATTTGTTTTTACTTCTAAATCAAATTTAATTTTTTCATCTATTGGACTATATTCTAAACTAGGAAGAGTTACTTTACGATTTAATATACAAGCTATTTCATAAGCAAATCCAATATGGTAATAACAGTCATTATTACGATGTTTATGAATATCTAAATCATATAAAGTATCATCTAATCCTAAATAAACAATAGGATCTTTACCAATAGGAGCATTTTCATCTAATTCATGAATACCTTTATTATAGTTTTCTTCAGTCTTTTCTTCTAAACCTAATTCAAATAAAGCACAAATCATACCACATGATTCTACTCCACGAATCTTACTTTGTTTAATTTCAAAGTCACCTGGTAAAACTGCTCCTACTTTAGCAACTATTACTTTAATTCCTTTTCTAACGTTATGAGCTCCACAAACTATTTGTAGTACTTCTTCTCCAATATTAACCTTACATACATGTAAATGATCACTATCAGGATGATCTGTACACTCAATAACTTCACCAATAACTAAATTAGGAATCTTATGAGTATAAACACCTTCAATATTAATACCAGCTTTAGTAATCTTAGTAGCTAATTCTGATAAATCTTGATCCTCTATATCTATATAATCTTTTACCCAATTTAAACTTATCATTATTCTTCATCCTCCCTATCAAATGTAGAAACTTCTCTTAAATCTGCATTATAGAAAGTTCTAATATCATTAATATCATATTTCATCATAGCAAGTCTTTCAGCTCCAAATCCAAATGCAAATCCACTCCATACATTAGGATCATATCCACTCATTCTAAGTACATTAGGATGAACTACTCCAGCACCTACTACTGTAACCCATCCAGTATTCTTACATACATTACATCCTTTACCATGACAGTTAACACATGTAATATCTACTTCTACAGAAGGTTCAGTAAATTGATAATAACTTGGTCTAAATCTTGTTTCTATATTTTTTCCAAATAATCTTTTAAATAAAACATCCATTGTACCTTTTAAATCTGATAAACTAATATCTTTATCTACCATTAAACCTTCAATTTGCATAAATTGATGAGAATGAGATGCATCATCATCATCTCTTCTATAAGTTTTACCTGGACAAATCATTCTAATTGGAGTTTTACCTTCTCCTTTTAACATAGTTCTAACTTGAACTGGACTTGTTTGACTTCTAAGTAGTATTTCTTCACCTTCAATATAGAAAGTATCTTGAGCATCTCTAGCAGGATGTCCTTTAGGTATATTTAACATTTCAAAGTTATACTTATCTTCTTCTATTTCAGGACCATCTACTACATCATATCCCATAGACATAAATACATCTTCTACTTCTTCTATTACTTTTTCTAATATATGAGGAGCACCTAATTTAACTTTAGTAGATGGAAGAGTAATATCTACTTTTTCATTTTCTAATCTTTTATTTAATTCCTCATTATCTAATTTTTCTTTAGTAGAATCATAATAATTATTAAACTCATTTCTAAGTTCATTTACTTGCATACCAAAATCTTTTTTCTCTTCATTTGGAATATTCTTAATCTCACTATTAAGAAGAGTAATAAGACCACTTTTACCCAAATATTTAATTCTTAAATCATTTAATTCATTCATATTAACCGAATCAACTAAATCACTCTTCATTAATTCCTTTACTTCTAATACTTTTTTATTCTCCATAAAATCCTCCTAAAAAAAAATAACTATAAATATAAGGACGAATTACTCGCGGTACCACCTTACTTTATAGTTATTTACTATACACTCTAGACTTGTAACGAAAGTCACACGCTTACTATTAATAAGAACTCCATAGGCGAATTCATAAACTATACTTAAGTATTTGCACCTTCCATACTCTCTCTAAAAGTAATCATTTATTACTACTCCTATATCTCCATCGATGTATAAATTATAACACTATTTATATTCTTTTACAAGGTCTTTTTCACGAATATAACTTCTATCCATAGAATCCATATATAACATATCATCACAAGTCATAACACCAACTTGACCATTTCTATATGAATCTATAAAAGCATCTTGATTATCTCTAAATATTGTAGCCTCTCTATGTTGTTTTAATAATATATCTAAATCAATTTGATTTTTACTAAAATTTACTCTATCTATACCATCTATTAAATCTAAATTTATATCCTTTTCAAGTTTAATAGACTCAGCAAATGCCAACATTTTGACACACTCATTATGTATTTTACCTTTTTTAAATACTTTAGATCCAATTCTACTAAGAACATAATAAATCCTATCTAATAAATTCAAAGAATCTTCTTCCATAGTAGCCTTATAAGTAACTAAACTTAATCTATCTACAAGATATTCCCATTCTTCATCAGTTATTTTTTCTTTTGAATTTAATTTTTCCACAATAATAGAAAAATCTTTAGAATAATATATATTTCTAAAATATTCAGTAGCACTACTATCTATATACATCATTTTTTCTTCATGACTTAATTTTTTAACAATATCAAGTATATTCATACCATCACCCGTATTAAAAAATTACTTACTATACAGTAAGTAATTCATCTTCTTTTTCTTTTAATAAAGTTTCTATCTTCTTGTTGTAATCATTTACTAGATCCTGTATCTCTTTTTCAATACCTTTTTCTTCATCTTCAGGAAGTTCTAATTTTTCAATATCTTCTAATCCATCATGTCTTATATTTCTAATTGAAACTTTAGCATCTTCAGAAATAGCCTTAACTTGTTTAGCAAGTTCTCTTCTTCTTTCTTCTGTAAGTTCAGGAATAACTATTCTAATAGTTTCTCCATCATTTCCTGGATTATATCCTAAATTAGAAGTTAAAATTGCTTTTTCAATATTACCTAAAGCACTCTTATCAAAAGGTTTAATTAATAATTGTCTAGCTTCTGGTACAGATATAGTAGCTAATTGTTTTAATGGTGTCATAACGCCATAGTATTCAACCATTATTCCATCTAAACTAGAAGGATTAGCTCTACCTGCTCTAACAGTAGCAAATCTCTTTTCTAAATTTTCAATTGTTTTGTCCATTTTATCAGTAACATCTAATAATATCTCATCAGTATCCATTTTATCTCTCCTTAAAATAATTATATTATAATTTAAATCTAAAATAAAGAAAAATATGTACTAATAAGTACATATATAAATAACAAATGCAATAAAAGCAATTAAAAGAATCATAAATATAATAAATAGTATTATAGTTATTCTATTTAATATAACATAGGCTTTATCTAATCTATCATCATCAATAATTTCTTTTATTTCTTTAACATCTTTAGAAATATCTTCTATATTTTCTTTTTCTTCAACTTTTTCATATAAATCTCTAATTTGTTTAGATAATTCATCTAATTTCTTATCAGATTCATTTTTCTTAGTTTCTTCTTCAAAGACAAACTTATTCTTATCAACACTTTTTTTAGTAGTACTCTTCTTTGTATTTGTTTTCTTAGTTGCATTCTTTTTAGTTGTAGTTTTCTTAATACTAGTAGTTTTCTTAGAAGTAGACTTTTTAGCCGTAGTTGTCTTCTTCTTAGGAGTAGTCTTCTTTTTTACTTCTGTAGTGTTATCAATTTCTTTTTTATCTTTTAATAGTTCATCTAGCTTCTTATCTACTTTTTTACTAGTAGATTTCTTCTTAGTATTAGCCATCGCACTCATCCCCTTGTATGCGACTATATTATATCAAAAAAATTAAAAAAAACAAGTAGTAATTTTACTACTTGTGTGTAAACCTAGTAAACTGTTCCTCCCCATTCTACTGCTACAAAACCTTTTCTTTGGAATTTAGTTAAGTTTTGTTTAGGAATTTCAACTTTACTATCTACCTTTTTAATATGAATTACTAATCTTAACATTGAATCTGGTTTAGGACTAATATTAAGTTTATTATAACTTTCTCTTTCCTCAGTTAATTCAAAATAAACTAAGTTCTTTTCATTTTTCTCAAGTACTGGTAACCAATACATTATAAATTCATTTGCTTCTCTTCTAGATAATCCAATATATGATAATTTCTTTTCTAAGAATTCAATTGCATTATCTTTTTCCACATAATAACCAGTAGAGAAATCTACACTATGTACTTGTTTCTCATCCCAATATAATGCATAGTAATAAGCTCCATTATTATCATATAAATCACCATTACTATGAGCTTTAACTTCCCATTTACCAGTAAACTTAGGATATGTAGTTTCTAAGTATTCAGGATGTTCAAAACTAATAGTTACTTTAGTAGTTTTCTTAGGATATAAGTAAAGTACTGGTTTAGCAATACCTCCACAATAAGTTGTTTTTGTTTCACCTGTCTTAGTAGAAGGATTATATATTACTTCAATACATCCAGTATTATAATCATTTTGATCTGCATCTGGATTTTCTAATTGAAATAATGCTCCATTATTGTAAGTTAATCCATAATTAATATTTCCTACTTTTAATTCTCCATATGAATAAATATCTTTTCCTTTAATAGTAACTAATTTTATTTCATCTTTATCATTTACTAAAATATATTTACCATCAACTATCCAATATATCTTATCATATTTACCATCTAAATATTCTGTACCTTCATAATCAAAGATGTGTTTTTCTCCATAAAAATCAGTTGCTAATAAATAAGATCCACTCTTTAACATATATTGATATTCTTGTTTAATCAATTCTTTACCAGTTTTATAACTAACAACTCCATATGCTGGTGGATTATCATTAGAACCATAATTTACTACAGCAACTATACCTTCATCTAATGTATTAACAAATAATGCTGGTCCACTTGTTCCCATATATAAAGTAGGAGTAACACTATCATACTTATGAGATATAACTCTTTCATTATTAGTTATATTATATATACCCCATTTATTATTCATCTTAATAGCTACATACTTAGTATCATATATATCACCTATCTTAATAGGAAGAACTGCTTGATATGATAAACTATCCATTACTTTTTTACTATTTTTATAATTAATCATATGTACATTATAATCATTATCACTATAGAATACATAATCACTAGATTCACTAAGTAAAGTTAAATCAGAATATGCACCATCTATTTCAAAAGTATATAAATCATAATCATCTACATTTTTAGGTTCTTCTAATGTAGCCTTACTATCCTTTTTAGAAACATAAACCTTAATAGCATCTTCACTAATCTTAGGTTCTTCTTTTTCTTCTTGTTTTTCACCATATGAATATTTAGTAGATTTATCATCTATACTACATTTATCCAAATATATAGAACCATCTTCATATATTTCATGAGTCTTACATGAAACATCATATTTATAATCAATTAATTTAATAGCATCATCATATTCTAGTAATACATTTTGTTTTTCATAGTATACAGCAATAACACCTTTTAAAGCATCACCATATCCATTAATTACTTGTTTTTCTTCATTCTTAGTAAGAACCTTTTCTTCATCAGTAGAACTATTCTTAGTTTTAGGTTTTAATACAATTAATAAAACAATAACTAAAATAATAACAAATACTATTCCACAAATAACTAATATAGGAATTAATTTATTTTTCTTTTTAGGAGTCTCTTCAAATATATTTTCAACTGTTTCTTCTTTTGTTTCTTCAACTACTTCAGTAGATTCTTCTTTTACTTCAACTTCAGTAACAGGTTCTACTTTTTTTGTTTCTTCAACTACTTCTTCAATCTCAGAAACATTTTCTATCTTCTTAGTATCTCCTACTCCTATATCATCATATTCAAATTTCTTATCAATAATTATTTCCCTATTCTTATCCTTTTTCTTAGAAGCATTCTTTAGACTTTCAATTTGTTCATCAATTTTCTTGATATTGTCATCCTTCATATACTCACCTCTATTATATATAAGTATATTAGAAAAACAAAAAAAAAGAAAGTATTTTTCTTTCTTTTTTAGTTTGCTGCATTAATTTGAGCTGCAACTTCATCAGCAAAGTTTTCTTGACGTTTTTCAATACCTTCACCAACAGCAAATCTTACCATTGATAAAACTTCGCATCCATTAGCTTCAGCATATTTAGCTACAGTCATTGATGAATCTTTAATGAAATCTTGTTCTACTAAACAATTTTCTTTAAAGAATTTAGATAATCTACCAGTAGCCATCTTATCTAAGATTTCTTCTGATTTAGATTCATTCTTAGGATCATTTTTAATTTCAGCTAAGATTACTTCTTTTTCATGTTCAACCATTTCAGTTGGAACATTATCTCTATTAACAGCAATTGGACTCATAGCACATACTTGCATAGCTACATCTCTAGCAACATCTTTATTAGATCCTTTTAATGTAACTACAGCAGTAATTTTACCACCCATATGTGAATAAATTCCAAATACTTCATCATCACTCTTAGTAATTCTTTCAAATCTTCTGAATGAAATTTTTTCTCCGATAGTAGCTGTAGCTTCAATAATTCTTTCAGCTATAGTTTTACCATCACTTAATTTAACTTCATTAGCTTCTTCCATTGTTTTACAATCACTAGAAACTAATGCATCTCTAATTTCACTTACTAAATTAGTAAATTTTTCATTTTTAGTAACGAAATCTGTTTCACAGTTTACTTCTAATAAAACTGCTTCATTTCCGTTTTCAGCTACTTCAGTAATACCTTCAGCAGCAATTCTTGATTCTTTCTTAGCAGCTTTTGCTATACCTTTTTCTCTTAACCAATCAACGGCTTTTTCCATATTACCTTCGCAAGCATCTAATGCCTTCTTACAATCCATCATACCTGCGCCAGTTTTTTCTCTTAATTCTTTTACATCACTTGCACTAAACATATTATATAAATCCTCCATTCTTTTTAATTATATTTAGAAAAAAAGGAGTGTTTATACACTCCTTAATAAGTAAAATTACTTAGATAAAGCTTCAACTAATTCAGCTTTCTTCATTGTTGAATAACCTTTGATTCCAGCATCTTTAGCTTTTGCTTTTAAATCAGCTAATGTTAATGAATCTAAATCTTCAGCTGCTTTTTTAGTTTCCTTTTTAGCAGGTTTCTTTTCTTCTTTAACTTTAACTTCTTCTTTTACTTCAGGAGTTTCTTTCTTAACCTCTTTTACTTCTTTCTTAGCTGCTTTCTTAGCAGGTTTCTTTTCTTCCTTTACTTCTTCTACTACATCTTCTTTAGTAGTTGCTTCTTCTTTAACAGTTTTTTCGTCTTCAGTAATATAATCAATTACTTCATTACCATTTACTTCAGCGATTGCATTTGTTAAAGCACCAATTAATAATTTAACAGATCTTACTGCATCATCATTACCTGGAATAACGTAATCTACTAAATCTGGATCACAGTTAGTGTCAACTACACCAAATACTGGGATTCCTAAGATATGAGCTTCTTTAATAGCTATTTCTTCTTTACGAGGATCAACAATAACCATAGCTTGAGGTATCTTCTTCATTTCACGAATTCCTCTAAGGTTCTTGTTTAATTTTTCGTATTCTTTCTTAAGACCGATAACTTCTTTCTTTGGTAAAGCATCGAAAGTTCCGTCTTCTTCCATTTTTTCAATTTCTTCCATTCTTCTAATTCTTGAACGGATAGTCTTGAAGTTTGTTAAAGTTCCACCTAACCATCTTTCATTAACGAAATACATGTTAGTTCTTGTAGCACATTCTTCAGCTGCTTCTTGAGCTTGTTTCTTAGTACCTACGAATAATACTTTTCCTTCATTTTGTGCAATTTCTTTTAAAGCTTCATAAGCTTCTTCTAATTTCTTAACAGTTTTTTGTAAATCGATAATATAAATATCATCTCTTGTAGTGAAGATATATTCCTTCATTTTTGGATTCCATCTTCTCTTTTGATGTCCGAATTGAACACCAGCTTCTAATAAATAATTCATTGATATAACAGTCATTTTTTAATTTCTCCTTTTCGTTTTCATCTTCTACTAATTTCTAAAACTAATCACCCATTGGGCACTAGACTAGTCAATTCATTAGTATGTTTATTATTTTGTAGTTTTTTTAGCAGTTGTAGCTTTCTTAGTTGTTGTAGTCTTCTTAGTTGTAGTAGCTTTCTTAGCTGCTGGTTTTTCCTCTTTTACTTCTTTTTTAGCAGTTGTTTTCTTAGTTGTATTTTTCTTTTCTTCTTTTACTTCAGTTTTTTCAGCTTTCTTAGTTTCTTTCTTAGCTGCACCAATTGTTACTTCATTTCCAGTAACTTCTGTAGCAGGTTTAACTTTTCCAGCTTTTCCATCTTTAGCAACTTTTACTAATTCACTGAATGCTTTTGGATCATTAATAGCGATTTCACTTAACATCTTTCTATTAACTTCAACACCAGCTTTGTTTAATCCTTCAATAAATCTTGAATAAGAAATATCGTTTAATCTACAAGCAGCATTGATTCTTGTAATCCATAATTTTCTGAAATCTCTCTTCTTTTGTTTTCTGTCTCTGAATGCATATTGTCCAGAATGCATTAATTGTTCTTTTGCTGATTTATATAATCTGTGTTTACTACCAAAGTAACCTTTAGCTTCTTTTAATACTTTTTTATGACGAGCTTTTGTAACAGCTCCATTCTTAACTCTTGCCATCTATATTCCCTCCTTCAAAATTTATTAGATTATATTCTTTAATCTATTATGATCTGCCTTACTTAGGTTAGATCCCTTTCTGCAACTTCTATTGAAGCTTGCACTTTTACTACCAGTATTATGTCTACTTCCTGGTTTTCCAATTTTTACATCATTTTTTCTTTTAGTAACAACTTTAGCTGTTCCTTTATGTGTTTTTATTTTTGGCATATTTACTCCTCCTTATTTTCTATGTTAGCCTATTATTTTTCTTTCTTAGGCGCTAAAACACAAGTCATAGTTTTTCCATCCATTTTTGGACTTTGTTCTACATCTGCATAATCTTTTACTCTGTCGGCAAAGCGTTCTAAAACTTCAACTCCTAATTCAGTATGAGCAAGTTGACGCCCTTTAAAACGAATAGTAAGTTTAATTTTATCTCCCTTTTCTAGATACTTAGTTGCATTTCTTAATTTTGTTTCAAAATCTCCAACATCAATAACTGGTGATAAACGATACTCCTTAAGTTCTGCCATACTAGCTTTTTGTTTCTTTAAAGCTTCTTTAGCTTTCTTTTGTTTTTCATAACGGAACTTATTATAATCCATTACTTTACAAACTGGTGGATTAGCATTTGGGCTTATTAAAACTAAGTCAAGTCCTGCATAACTAGCTAAAGTTAATGCATCAGTAATTGACTTTACTCCCACTTGCTCTCCATTAGGTCCAATAACTAATACTTCTGGAACCCTAATTTGATCATTAATCAACATGTTATCCTTATTATTTGCGATATCTAACACCTCCATAAAATAAGAAAAGCAGATATAAAATTTATACCCGCTTAAAAACCATAATTAAAAATCTATTTAATTTTTCTTTTGGCTTTTTACCTACCGCTATTCACAGGTCAGGTGGATATAAATCTCTTTCCTTTTTTTCTTGACTAGTAGTATTTTATTATAAAACTCCTTATTTGTCAACATATTTTTATAACTTTTTCTGATATGTAACTATCCTATCATGTGGCTCTTTTTCATAAAAACCTAAAATATCTTGAACAGGGTATTCTTCTTTAGAAAACACCTTATCTCTACTCTTATCTATACGGAACTTACTAAAGTCTTTCTCATGCTTCTTATCATACTCCTGGTAAATATAACCAACTTCCATTATTCCACCATCATGTAAATTATCAACTAATCTATCTATAACTTCTTTAAACTCTTTCATGTGATCATCACCATAAAAGTAATGAACATAATCGCTAATATTAGATAGTAGTATCATATCAAACTTCTCCCCATATAATTCATCAGGTAAAGTAGATATATTAGAATTTAAAAAACTAATTTTCTTTCCATCAATAATCTCAGAAATTTTTTTATAATTATCTTTACTTATATAATTAGATAAAACTGTCATATGACTATATCTATAATCAAACTCATTATATACTCTTTTAAAAACTTGTCCCCTAAACTCATTAATTACATAGTAATAGAATAAATAAACATCTTTATCTAAATAATTCTTTAATTTATTAAAAATATCCTTATCTAAAAAACTTATATCTTTTTTATCTTTTCTAACTCCAAAGAATCTTAAAAAATCATCATGACTTAATACTTTTACAGCAGTCTCTTTTAATCTTAAATGAAGATCTACTAAAGGATTAACATCAAATAAGACAACTTCACTAGCTCCACGTAATAAACAATTATATCTTTGATCTCCACTACCAGCTACTGTTAATACTCTTTTATTTCTTAAATCATATTGGTTTATAAAACCACTAATATTCTCAGTAGTCATACTATATAGTAAAGAAAAGCCTTTAAAGTCACCACTAAGAGTACCTTTAATATTAAGGTATTCAATAGCTTTCTCTATTTCATTTTTAGTCATAGGCATCACCAGTGCTCTATATTATAACAAAAAAAAGACTATTTTACTAGTCTTAATTTAATTACGTTAATATTCTATTGATTTATATATATTATATAAAATAGTAGAGACAATAGTATTAATAGTACCATCAATAGTAATTGATTCTTACTTCTCTTAACTTTTTCACGATCTAATTGATCTTGTTTAATTTGTTGATAATAATATTGCTGTTGATTATCCATAATACTCCCACCTTATGAATCAATTATATCATGACATTTTTATTTACTGTAAATATAGATAAAAAAATATGTAAATAATGTAAAATTTACAATTATTTACATATGTCAATAAATCTATCAATTATCTTTCTAGAATTATCATCAAAACCATAACTAATCTCAGGATGAAATTGAACTCCTACAATAAACTTCTTATTCTTCATCTCAATAGCCTCTATATAATTATCTTCACTTCTAGCCATAATATTAAAATATTCATTTTCTTCTACATGAAATCTATGAAAACTATTAACCATTATTTCATCCTTTTCAAGTATCTCATATAAAGAGGAATCCTTGTTTACAATAATCTTATGAGTTAATATATCATCACTATCCTGTTTATGATTAATTGGACTTGTATTTTCCTCAACTTTAAATTTTCTTTTATAATTACTCATTAATTGCATTCCTAAACAAATGCCTAATGTAGGAATATCTCTTTCTATACATCTCTCTAATAAATATTCATCATACTTAGTTATTTTAAATCCACCAGGTAATATAACTCCATCAACCATATCTAAATACTTATCAATTTCTTCTTTTTCTTTATCAGTCAATTCATTTAATTCATTATACTTAGTATCGGCATAATCAACATCTTGTACTTGAACAATTGGTATTATAAAAGCTCCTGCTTTTTGGAAAACTCTTCTTACTTTCTCACCTAAATATAAAATGTTTCTACCATCTTCTAAATGGCTATATCTTAAAGGAATACCTATCTTTACCATAACTACCTCCACTACAATATAAATATATAATAAAAAGAATAAAAAAGAAAGAATTAAAATTTAATTCTTTCTTCAATATAATTAACTACCTCATCTACTTTTAATACTATTTGTTCCATAGTATCTCTATCTCTTACAGTAACTGTACCATTATTAATAGTTTCATCATCTACTGTAATACACCATGGAGTACCGATAGCATCTTGTCTTCTATATCTTTTTCCAATAGAACCAGTTTCATCATAACTAGTCATAAAGTGCTTAGCTAACTCATTATAAACTTCAGTAGCCTTTTCACCATGATATTTCTTAGCAAGTGGGAATACTGCTACTTTATAAGGAGCTAAACTTGGAGTAATCTTTAATACTTCGCGAATATCTCCTTCTGCTATTTCTTCCTCATTATAAGCATCACAAAGTATTGCAAGTAATAATCTATCTACACCAACACTAGGTTCAATAACATAAGGAACATATTTTTCATTAGTTTCAGGATCTAAGTATTTTAATTCAGTCTTAGAATGTTCTTGATGTACAGATAAATCATAATCAGTTCTATCTGCTATCCCCCATAATTCTCCCCATCCCATAGGATAGTCATATTCAATATCAGTAGTAGCTTTACTATAGAAAGCTAATTCTTCTTTAGCATGGTCTCTATATCTTAAATTTTCTTTATTGATACCTAAATCTCCTAAGAAATCTAAACATTTTTGTTTCCAGTAAGCATGCCATTCTAAATCAGTATCTGGCTTACAGAAAAATTCATATTCCATTTGTTCAAATTCACGAGTTCTAAATATAAAGTTACCTGGTGTAATTTCATTTCTAAATGCTTTACCAATTTGACCTATACCAAATGGTATCTTAGCTCTTTGGCTTCTTTGAACATTATTAAAGTTAACAAATATACCTTGAGCAGTTTCTCCTCTTAAATATACTTTAGATGATGAATCTTCAGTAACACCTATATGAGATTCAAATAATAAATTAAATTGACGAATACCAGTAAAATCACTTTTACCACATTTAGGACAAGTTATTTTATTATCAGCAATAAAGCTTTCTAATTTCTTATTATCCCATCCATCACCAGTTTCTTTACCTTCAGTAAAGTCCTCTATTAATTTGTCTGCTCTATATCTAGATTTACAACTCTTACAATCAATTAGTGGATCAGCAAAACTTGCTACATGACCAGAAGCCACCCATACTTCAGGATTCATTATAATAGCAGCATCTAATCCATAACTATTCTTTTCTTCTTGAATGAATTTCTTCCACCAAGCTCTTTTAATACTTTCTTTTAATTCTCTACCTAATGGACCATAATCCCATGAATTAGAAAGTCCTCCATATATTTCACTACCTTGGAATATAAATCCATATTGCTTACAATAATTTACTAGTTTTTCCATTGTTAATTTTTCCATAATCTTTCCTCCTAAAAATAAAAAACTCCTAGAATTTTGTAAGGACGAAGTTGCCTCCGCGGTTCCACCTTACTTATTCTAGAAGAATCATCTCTTACTTATACTGCTCTTGGTTTTCCACACCCGTCATCACACTTATGCATTAAATATAATCTTTTTTTTGAATATTGTCAAGAATCACACATAACTTATCATTATAAATTAAATAAATCATGTCAAATACATTAAATAATTTATATATGTACTTTCAAGAAAAAAATGTTATTATAAATATAGGAGGTTTTTATGGCAAGTTTAAAAAGAAAAGATTATTTAAATTGGGATGAATACTTCATGGGTATTGCTAAATTAACTGCAGGAAGAAGTAAAGATCCTAATACACAAGTAGGAGCAGTCATTGTAAGTGAAACTAATAGAGTTTTATCAACAGGATATAATGGTACACCAAATGGATTTAATGATGATGATTTCCCATGGGCAAGAGAAGGTAGTCCATTAGAAACAAAATATATGTATGTATGCCATGCAGAAGCAAATGCAATTGATAACTTTAGAGGATATAAAAAAGATTTTGAAAATGCAAGAATATATGTAGATTTATTTCCATGTAATGAATGTGCAAAAAAAATAATTCAAAGCGGTATTAAAGAAGTAGTTTACTTATCAGATAAATATGCAGATAGTGATTCTACTAAAGCATCTAAAGCAATGTTTGATCAATGTGGAGTAAAATATAGACAGCTTGATAAAGAACATCAAAAAGTATTAAAGCTTTCACTTAAACCTGATCAAGGAATTGAATATATGTAAAAAAAAAGATTATTTCTAATTGAAATAATCTTTTTTAATTACTCCCTATTACATAACATGTTTTTAATGTTCTTCGTCTTCTTACACAACATATCATGTCGCCACTTCGACCATTACAATTTGAACTACATACACTAGGTGTATTAGGATCTGCACATTCAGAGAAATTATAATCCCAACTTACATCATCACCAGGGCAATTATTACTATATGGTGAATATAATGCATAGTAGTACCATGTTGAATACGTAGAACAATCACCAACTTTTACTGGAATAGTACATTCTCTTGTATTGTTAGCTTCATCTTTCATTTCAATTGTTCCATTTGTTGTATATGGTCCAAAACTATATGAATCCTTTTTACATCCACTCATACTATCTTCACATGCTATCGTACCACTTACTCCAGATTCAGAGTTATTAGTTGATGCTGTTATTGTTCCACATGTAGGTTTAGTTTTATCTAATTTAATTCTAACACTACTCTTTGTTGAACAATTACCTAAAGCATCACATGCTCTCCAATACATTGGTCTATTTCCTTCTATACTAATTATTGAAGAAGTAAAGTTTTCCTCTGCTAGATTTACATCAATCTTCCATTGTGTTTCAGCATCATCACCAACTTCATTAGCACTATCACTATATGTATATTGGTATGATTGTAATCCTGAACCAGCATCACTACTAGTAATACTTAAAGCAAAATTTTTCTTTGCCCAATTAGTACCATTTGGATTAGTAATTACTGGTTGAGTAGGAGGATTAGCATCTATTCTTAGAATAGTACTATTTGAAGTACAATTACCAAGTTTATCGCATGCCTTTATATAAACTGTTTCATTCATATCATTAATCCACTCTTTATCAAATGACTTTTTATTAGCACCTTCAGTCATCTCTACCCATTGATTCTTTGGATTATTTCCATTTTCTGTAGAAGTTTGTTTATATGAATAGTAATACTTACCTATTCCAGAAGCTATATCATCACTTGAAATTGTTGTTGTAACTTTAACAGTAGACCAGTTTCCACCAGTTGGATTACTAATACTAGGAGTAACAGGTCCAGTTCTATCTAATTTAACTATAAAACTTACAGGCATTGAACAATTATTTACTTTATCACAAGCGATAAATGAAACTGTTGAAATACCTTCAGCATTAACATTTCTATAATTTTGACTACTATCAATAACATTTTCACTTTCACCAGTTACTGTTACTCTATAATCAATATTTCCACTACCCTTGCCATCTGTAGCACTATTTGGAATAATAATAGCCCAACCACTATTCCATTCATCAGAATTTATTATCTCTAAATTTTCTCCTTCTACTGTCTCAAGATTATCAGAATTTCTCTTCTTATATCCTGTTAACTTAAGTCCAGTTGGAGCAGTTCTATCTATTCTAATATTAGTAGAAAATTCATCATCAATATCAGAACAGTTACCAGCAATATCACATACAATAATATACGCTGTCTCACTAATTTCATTTTGCCAAGGTTGAGTAGTAAAACTAGTTAATCCAGTTCCACCAGATAGTTTAACCCATTTTTCATCAGCATCCGCCTCAAGTACACTAAACTCTTCAGCATTCTTATCATATGAGTAATAATAATCTCCTATATCAATATTAGTTTTTTCAGACTTCTTAGCAGTAATATCTAAATGTACACTATCACTTGTCCATGTACCTTCCCATGTATTATTACTAGAATTAACTATATTTGTTATAATTGGTACTTCCCTATTAATATCAGCATATATTGTGGATGTTGCAATGTTTCCTGCTTTATCCTTAACAGTTAATACACCTTTTCTATATCCATTATTAAATAACTTAACATAAAATGAACATTCCTTTTTACCAGTACAATCACCAGCCGCAGACTCAGGACCAGATGAAGAAACTTTTTCATAATTTAGATCATCTTTTGATGGAACATCATCAATATCTCCATTAACATCCCATGTCCAAGTATCTATTGATAAACTATCAGATAAATCAACTTTATATATTACACCATTAGGATAATTCTTTTTATTCATATATCCATTATATAAATTAGTATATTCATCTGCTTTTATAGTTACTGTACCATCACTAGAATCTCTTGTAGTTTTAGTACCTGTTAATACACTACTACTATTCTTTAACGGAACATCTGAACCAGCCTTTGGATATGCATCAATACTAATTATAGGTCTCTTTCTATCAACATTAACACGTACACTACAGTTTTGTGAATTACCAGCATTATCTCGTATCACAATATTATCGTATTCATACGCTTCATCACCAGACCATGTTCTTGTAAATGTTGATCTGACACATCCAGAACCACTACCATCATTACATACAACTGTAACTTTTCTTTCTGAATCTGGATCACTATTAGAATTTATCCAATCTTTATCATCTTTTGCTTCACCAATAGTTCTACTAGTTAAACATTCTGGTTTTTTACTATCGTGATATTTAACACCAGAAGGAGGAGGTGAATTAGGTTCTGCACCAGCATATTGAATAGTTTGGAAAACTCCACCATCTACATTACGAACTGTCGCTCTAATCGCTACAGTAGTAGAACCAGTTACATCAATATAATCAACTAAGTTATTATCTCTATCAACAACTATATCAGTAGCATAATTAGCACCTAATGTACCAGAAGAATATTCCTCTTTTAAATTATTTCCTCCACTAGGATCAACTAAAATACTATAACTATATCCTTCAATAGCAATTTTCTCATATTTATTAGCTGCCTCATCAATTACTCTCTCTCCACCACTATATCTAATAATGAATTTTGCTTCGGTAACATTTTCTAATATTGAAATATCCTCATTAATACTTTTTCCTGATGCATCTAAGAAATCAATAGTAATACCAGGTGTAGGAATATCAGTATTATGTGTACCATTATTATTCTCTTCACATATATGTGCTTCATATGTATATTTTGTTTGTGATTCTTTCTTAGTATCAACATATGAAGTAGTCATACAACTTTCTTTTTTAGCATTTTGTATATCTTGTGTTAAATAATTATTATTCAGTAATACTTCGGCTGTTATACGTGTAGTATCACCTATGTTTTTAGGTAATAAACCTCTATTTTCCTGTAAATAATGTTTAGCAGCTATAGTCAATACTTTTTCTTGACTTGCTAACTGCTCTTCACGAGCTCTATCAATAAAACGCATTACTGCAACAATTGATAAACCAGCTAGTATACCAAGAATTACAATAACTGCTAATAATTCAACAAGAGTAAAACCATTTTTTGATTTATAGTTCTTTTTCATAAAACACCTACTTGCCTATCATATCTTAACTATAAATAGTATATATCAATATAGCAAATATTACAATAAAAAATAGCTAATTTAGTCTTACTAAATTAGCTATTTTTAATAACTTCAGAATATTCTTTTTCTTTTAAATCTATCAATGTTTTCTCAATTATTAAATGTCTTTTCAAAGTACCATTTTCATCACCAATAGTCTCTTCTTCTTTCTCAATTTTTTCAATATTACTGAAACCATCTATAATCTTACCAAATGCTGCATAATTACCATCTAAATAAGTAGCATCTTCTATACAAATAAAGAATTGACTACCTGCTGAATTAGGATCACCACTTTGTCTACCCATAGAAACAACCCATTTCTCATGAGATAGATTATTCTCAAATCCATTATTAGAAAACTCACCATCTATTGTATAACCAGGTCCACCACCACCTGTACCAGTAGGATCACCGCCTTGTAATACAAATCCCTCATCCAATCTATGAAAAGTATTATTATCATAAAAACCAGCTTTTACTAATGAAATAAAATTATTAACAGTATTAGGCGCAACATCTGGATATAATTCCATAACTATAGAACCATAGTTTTCAATATGCATAGCTACTACAGGATTTTCAGTATCATAATCCAAATTAGCAACATTACCTTTTATATTATAATTTATACCTAATAAATTCTCATCAGACTCTTTTTGTGGAATACATATAGCTACAATAATAACTATAACTAAAATAATACTTATTAAAACTATAAACTTCTTATTCATAACATCTCATCCCTAACTATACATATAATAACACAAAAATATACAACAATAAATAAAAGATATGATAAAATATAATTGGTGATAATATGACACGTGAAGAATTAAATAAAGAAATACATGACGAAATAAACGAAGAAAATAAAAGCAAGAAACATAAAAATATAATAAAATTCACAATAAAAGCAACAATATTCATAATTATATTCTTTACACTATTCTATTCATATACAACATATATTTCTACAGTAAAAATTGGTGTTAGGGAATATAGAATTACAAATAAAAAAATACCAACATCATTAAGTGGATTAAAAGTAATTCATATAAGTGACTTACATTTTGGTTCTACAATGTATAATGAAAATGTAAAAGAAATTGAAAAAATGATAAATATAAGAAAACCAGATATAGTTGTATTTACAGGAGATTTAATAAATAAAGATTATAAGCTAAAATCAAAAGAACAAGAAAAATTAATTAGCTATTTAAAAGGAATAGATGCATCTTTAGGAAAATACGCAATATTAGGTGATGAAGATAATGAATTAGTTTCTACAATATTTAATCAAAGTGATTTCACTATACTAAGAAATGAATATGAACTTATTTATAAAGCTAATAATGATGCAATTCTTCTTATTGGATTAACTGCGAAAAACCAAGATATAGATAAAGCATATAGTTATTTCAAAGAAGAAAATCACAATTCAAATATTTATACAATAACACTAGTTCATAAACCAGATACAGCAGATGAAATTATTAATCATCCAACTGATTTAATACTAGCAGGTCATTCACATAATGGTAATATAAGAATTCCATTTATTAACTACCCTCTATACCAATATGATGGAGCTAAAAAGTATAATCAAGAATACTATAAAATTAATAATACTAAATTATATATATCTAGTGGTTTAGGAACTACAAATGGATTTAGATTATTCTGTAGACCATCAATTAATTTCTATAGAATTTCAACTAAATAAACTAATAAATTTTTGGAGAAGATTTTTCTTCTCTTTTTTTATTTCACTTTTTTCATATAATTCAACATTCCCAATAATATCATTATCATAGTATATTTCTATCTCTCCTACTTTATTATTTATTTTAACTAGTGTTTTTATTCTATCAGTTTCATCTTTTTTTAAAGGGTATTTAAAAGAACTATTTATATAATACAATCTATTATTAAAAACAAAATCGCCTTTTTCCACAATAGTATAATTACTATATTTAGAAAAATATTCATTATATAAAGTTCTATGATTTTCATATATAGAAGGATCATTTAAAGAAACTATCGTTAAAACTAAATCATCCTTTTTAGCATAAGAGACTAATGTTTTACCAGCTCTAGGAGTATATCCATTTTTACCACCAATACAGTTTTTATAATTATTTAATAAACTTACCCTGTTATACCAAACATAAGACTTTAAAGATGACTTAGTAACATATTTTTTAGTAGAAATAATTTTTCTATACATGGAATTCTTATAAGCATATCTAGAAAGTAATGCCATATCATAAGCTGTCGAATAATTCTTTGTATCTTCATCCAAACCATGAGGATTATTAAAAAGAGTATTTTTCATTCCTATTTCCAAAGCTTTTTCATTCATTTTATTAATAAACCCATCATAACCTAAAGTATTATACGCAAGAGTAATAGAAGCATCATTACCGCTTCTAAGCATCAATCCATATAATAAATCTTTTATTTTTAAAACTTCTCCCGGTTTAATATATATATTAGTACCATACATAGATAATACTTCATCACCCACAGTTATAGATGATTCGATATCACTGTTTTCCAATGTAACAATACAAGTCATTATCTTTGTAGTAGAAGCAATTAATCTTCTCTCATTTATATTATTTTTATATAAAATTCTGCCACTATCAATATCCATTATTATTGTAGATCTACCAGTATCAGCTAATACATTTATAGGAAAAAGAAGTATTAAAAATAATAGTATTTTTCGCATATAATCACCTAAATAATTTTATGTTTAAAACTATTTTTTTTGCACAAAAAAACTAGTCAACGACTAGTTAATTTTAAAATGGTCGGGAAGACAGGATTTGAACCTGCAACCCCTTGGTCCCAAACCAAGTGCTCTACCAAGTTGAGCCACTTCCCGAACTGGTGCGCTCGAAGGGATTCGAACCCCTGACCTTTTGGTTCGTAGCCAAACACTCTATCCAACTGAGCTACGAGCGCAAGACATGTTGTTTAGCTACTATATTGAAAATTTAATAATTAATAAAATGGTGGCTCCAGCGGGAATCGAACCAGCGACACAGGGATTTTCAGTCCCTTGCTCTACCGACTGAGCTATGAAGCCAAAAATGGCGGTTCCTACGGGACTCGAACCCGCGATCTTCTGCGTGACAGGCAGACGTGTTAACCAGCTGCACCAAGGAACCATAAATAATATAAAATTGGTTGCGGGAAGAGGATTTGAACCTCTGACCTTCGGGTTATGAGCCCAACGAGCTACCAAGCTGCTCCATCCCGCGATGTAATAAATGGCGGAGAAGAAGGGATTCGAACCCCTGCGCCGCTTACACGACCTCCCGGTTTTCAAGACCGGTCCCTTCAACCAGACTTGGGTACTTCTCCAGGAAACCTATTAGATAACTAATAGGATAATTTTTAAATGGTGCCTAAGGCCGGACTTGAACCGGCACGAGGGTTGATTCTCGCAGGATTTTAAGTCCTGTGCGTCTACCAATTCCGCCACTCAGGCACATGGTGACCTGTATGAGATTCGAACTCATGACCCTTTGATTAAAAGTCAAATGCTCTACCGACTGAGCTAACAGATCATAATATATAAAAAATGGCTGCCTCGGTTAGATTCGAACTAACGCATGTCAGAGTCAAAGTCTGATGCCTTACCACTTGGCTACGAGGCAATAACAAAAAGTGGTGGAGAGAGATGGATTCGAACCATCGAACTCAATGAGAACAGATTTACAGTCTGTCGCGTTTAGCCTCTTCGCTACCTCTCCAAAAAAATGGTGCCGAAACCAGGACTTGAACCCGGAACCTACTGATTACAAGTCAGTTGCTCTACCAATTGAGCTATTTCGGCACATATAATGGTGGGCGATACAGGACTCGAACCTGTGACCCCCTGCTTGTAAGGCAGGTGCTCTAACCAACTGAGCTAATCGCCCAAAATTAGCCCACCACATCAGTTGACAGTATTAAATATACCAATTTATGTGCTTTTTGTCAACAATATTTTCAAGTTTTTTTATTTTTTAGACATTTCTGCTTCCTTATTCTTAATCCATACATCAAGCTCTTTAGATAAACCATCAAACCCACTCTTAGTTTCTTTTATAGGAACATGTTTCTTGCTTCTCTTACTACAGCTCTCATTTTTAATACTTAACTTCAATCTTCTATTAACTTCATCATACTCAATAACTTCAGCTTTTATTATTTCACCTATCTCTGCATAATCAGCAACACTTCTAACAAAACTATCAGATATTTCAGAAATATGAATTAATCCAGTAACATGATCATCTACTAATAAAAAGATTCCATAATCTTCTATACCAGTAACTTTTCCTTTAACAATATCTCCAATTTTATAATTTTTCATATTAATACACCCGCTAAAATATTATACCACAAATATTTAAATATGTTTACTAAATAGTAAAATTAGTGTTATAATTTCCTTGGTGAGCAAGATGGAAAGAAATGATGTAGAATTAAAAATTATCTCTATAATAGATCGTATAAAACCATTTATAATCAGTGATGGTGGTAATATTGAATTTGTAAAATATGTTGATAATATAGTCTATGTAAAGTTAGATGGAGCTTGTAAAGACTGTGTATTTATTGACACTACACTAAAAGATGGTATTGAAGAAATAATAATCAGTGAAATACCAGAAGTAAAAGAAGTAAAAAATATAGATGAATAAAAATAGTATTAAAATGGTAATACTATTTTTTTTATTAAATATTTGTTCATATAAAAAACAATATTCTTCAAATACACTTCATATTCACTAGAAAGATTAACTACATTTTCTAATTCATTATAATCTTTATTCTCTATAATAATTCTTTCAAAGTAATATAAATAATAACTACGAAACAATAATCTAACAAAAACCAAATAATAATT
>CAMOXZ010000013.1 GCA_946629545.1 uncultured Caryophanales bacterium
TATGATACAATATACTTGGTGATGATATGAAGAAGGTAATTATAATTATTACTTCTATCATATTATGTCTTTCTATTGGGGTATTATGTTATTTTTATAAAGAATATAATTGGTATTCTAGTAGTGGTAAAGATGTAAGTGTGGTAGAAAAAGAGATTAATAATACTGATGAAGAAATAAAGAAGAAGAAAGAAGAAATAGAAACTATAAAGAAAGAAAATAGTGAAAAGGTAGAAGTATTAGAGACATGGAAAAAGGAAATAAAAAAGGTAAAAAAAGATTCTTAATACTCGAATCTATTCTTCTAATATTAATTATTATTTCTTCTATTATTTGTGTATTATTAAATAATGAATTAAATAAAGCTAAGAAGAGTTATTTAAAGAATAAGAGTGATTATAAATTAGCTTTAGAAAATTTAAATACTAAGAAAGTTGAACTCGAAAATATTACTAGTGAATTAAATGGTTATAAGAATATAGATGAGACTATAGAGTCTATAAAGAAAGAATACTTTGGGGAAATTAAGAAGTTAGAGGATGATATTCTTTCTGGTAAGAGTGATAGAAAGATTGCTTATATGACTTTTGATGATGGTCCTTATAGTAATACTTATAAAGTTCTTAATATTCTTGATGAGAAAGATGTTAAAGCAACATTCTTCACTATATCTATGAATGGTGAATACTGTTATGATAATAAGAGTGTACGTTGTTTTGATTTATATAAGGAATATGTTAAACGTGGTCATACAATTGCAAATCACACTTATACTCATGCGATTAGATATGGACTTTATAATAGTGTAGATAGTTTTATGAATGCGATAGATAGACAACAAGAACATGTTAAAAATATGACTGGTGGTTATACTACTAATATAGTTCGTTTCCCTGGTGGTAGTAGTACTGCTAGAGGATTAAAGGGTCCTATTATTGAAGCATTAAAATCTAAAGGATATGGTTGGGTTGACTGGACTGCACAAGATGGTGATGGTGGTGGTCTATATAGTGAAGATCAAGCATGGAGTTTATTAAAAGGTTCTTTAGATAAGAATATTGAAGTTATATTATTCCATGACTATAATACAATTACTACTAATATATTACCTGACGTAATTAATTATTTAAAAGAAAATGGTTATGAAATATATCCTTTATTCTATGAAAGTAATATGGTAAATAAATAAAAAGAGCTTAGGCTCTTTTTTACATTATGTACATGATTATTTATATAATTGAAACATAGTATTTTATATTTATGATATACTTGAAGTGGTGATAATATGAAAAGTAAAATGAGTAAAATTTGTTTGAGTAGTTTAATACTATGTATTATTTTATGTGCTTTATTAGTATTATTCTGTTTTATAGGTTCTCATTTTAGTAGTAGTGATTTTTCATGGTTACTTGCGATAATACTTGTTTATGGTGTTATATTAGTTCCATATTATATTGGTGTATTTATAGCTAGTATTATATGTGATAATTTATTAAAGAAGAATTATCCAATTAAGAATATTATTCTTAGTATTATGTTGATTGGACCTATTGGTTTTATTATTAAGATAATAGTAGATATTATATTAAGTAAATAAAAAGAACCATTTGGTTCTTTTTTTTAACTAAAATATATGTATTTAAATCCAAATATAGTTTTATATATTGTTTCTGAATTTGGTAGATTTAGCCATTTATAAATACATAGATTATATACTTCATCAAATAAGAATATACTAGCTAATACTATACTAATTACAAATAATTGTTTTGGATATTTCTTTACTAGTTTAATTAGTGTAGGTACTATAAAGTATACTAGAGCTAGGCCTGCGAATGCGAATACTAATACACTTCTTAAACATATATATCCATCAATATTACCAAAGTTTAATATTTCTTGGTTATAATCCCATCCTTTAACCCATCCTAGTTTTCCATAAAGAATGTATCCTGTGAAATACTCTAATACTCCTGTAGCTATTAAACTAATTAAGAATACTAATATTGGTTTTTTCTTTACTTTTCTTGTTAGGAATAGTATTAAAAATGATCCATACATATAGATATTAATCCATGGAAGGAAATTAGCTCCTCTCCAGTAGAATGTTTTCATTCCACTATTGAAATAATAAAATATAAATTCATATAACCATCCTATTATTCCACTTACTACTATTAATAAACATATTAGTGTTATTTTTTGTTTCTTTGTTAAATCTTTCATAAATTCTCCTAACTAAAATATAAGTATTTAAATCCTAAAGGTCTATAGATATCTCTAGCTCTAGGAGTATGTAGTAGATAAGCAAGCCATAAATTATAAAACTCATCTATCAATACTATAGAACATATTACTATACTTATTATAAATACTTGTTTTTTATATTTTGAAGTTACTAGTTTTACTAATAATGGAGTTAATACATATATTAGAAATACTCCACCTATTCCAAAACCAGCTAGGCTTCTCAATGATACATAACCACCTATAGTAAATCCAGATAATATTTCTTGGGAATAATCCCAGGATTTAGTCCATCCTAATATTCCATAGAGAAAGTATCCTGAGAGTAATTCTAATAATCCAGCTGATGCCATGCTTATTAGAAATACTTGAAGTGGGTGTTCTCTATTTTTGTATGCTAGTGTTAACATTAATAATGCTCCCCAAGCATATATATTAATCCAAGGTAAGAAGTTTCCACCTCTCCAGTAAACTGTTTTAAATCCACTATCTATATAATAGAATAATACTTCTACTCCCCATCCTATAAATCCACAGATGATTACTATTAGACATATAAAACTAGTTAATTCTTTTTTATCTAATTTTTCTAACATATACTACTCACCTATCTTATATTAAGATTATAACATAAAAAAAGTCATTTTTAATGACTTTTTTATGCATCTACTTCATGAACTTCTATTGAGTTAAAGAAATCTTTTAATTCTTTATCTAATATTTTAGAAACTACTACATCTTCATTAGTATCTAATCTATCAATAGATACAAATAGTATCTTAGCTGTATCAGTAGAATCAACACCTAATACTATATTTAGATATATACCACTAGAGTATTCTCCGTAAGCATATGCATCATATCCATTGAATGAATATTCTTTATAGTATTTTTGATTTGCTCTTACTTCTTTTGTTTTATCATAAGATATTTTACTCATTTTAGTATAATACATTTGGAATTCTACATCTAATTCTTTATTTTCAAAAGATATTTCTTTAGATGCTCCACTTTCATTAGTTTTTACTTCAGAGTATTTTTCTTCAGAATTATATTTAAATATTGTTTCATATCCAAACACTGGATCTACTAAAGTAATAGATTTTCTATTATCTTTCTTTTCTCCACATCCTGTTAGTAATAGTATGAATACTGGTAATAATAATATAAATAATATTTTCTTTTTCATAATTAATTCCCTTTCTTATTCTTTATTATAACATTTTCTTGTTTACTTAATAAATTAATTATTTCTATATCTGCAACCATGGTGTTAAATAATTCATTTATTTCTTCTTGATACTCAGTAGTAAATGTAGGATGTTCTTTTAAGAATCTCTTAATACCTTTAATATCTTTTCTCACTAGATAACTAGTTATTATAAGCATTGGATCACTATTAATAATATTACTATATATAGATTCTAACTTAGGTCCTTTTCCATATCTATCTATAGCTTTATACTTATCCATCATTATTTGGTAATAATCTTTAAAACTATAATCACTCATTAATATACCAAATACTTCATATTTATCTTTAATATTAGGATTATTCTTAATACATTTATCTGCAAATAATAATGAGTCTTTTTCTTCTCCATCTACTAGTACTTTTGAAGTTATTGATGTTTTTTTGTATATTTCTTTTCTATATTCACGTTCAATTCTATGTTCTTCATTTAGTCTATCTCTAACAATAGCACTTCCTGTTGATAGTTTAATTTGTAATGTTCTTATTTTTGCTTCTAATTCAGAATCTATTTTATTATGTGTATACATATTATATAGATAACTAAGTAAATAATCATTTAATTCTACTCCATAATAGTTAGCATCTACTTCACTATATAATATTTTATAATTATTATTATAGTATGGTTTATTTATTATATGACCTTCGTCATTTTTTTCTACACATATTTCTTTAGGTATTAAGTTTTTAGCTATTTTAATAAAGTAATCTGGGTAATCTAATATACCTTGAATATCTTTTTCATGTAGAAATCTATATAGAAGTTGATGACGGAATTCATGAGTTATAACTCTAATATCGTCAGCTAAGTTTATTGAATAATTAAGTAAGCCAAAAGCAGATAAAACTACTGTATCTTCTTTTTGATTATATGCACCTGCTGCATTAAATAAATATCCATCTTCTATTTTATAAGATAATTCTTTATGAAATTCTAATTCCATAGTTTTCTTTATTAATGTAGCTAAATAATCTATTCTATGATATTCAATTTCATAACTATTTTCTACTTGTTGTTCTTTTGTTAGATTATGCATTTCTAATACACGAAAATCTGCTAGATAGCATAAATCATCTACTATAGTTGGAAAGTATTCTACTATGTCATTCTTTTTTAGATTTTTTGACATTCTTTTTAATTTATTGATTATTGTTTTTGGATCTTTCATAAAACCACCCACCTGTAGAAACTATTATAGCAAAACAAAAATAAAAAAGCACCAAAAAGTGCTTTTTTTGTATTATTTAGATTTCTTTTTAGTTGTATTTAGATATTTATATACAAAAGCAGCTAATGCTCCACCTACTAAAGGTGCTAGAATAAATACCCAGATTTGTTTGAATGCCTCTCCGCCTAAGAAGATAGCTGGTGCTAAGCTTCTTGCTGGGTTAACTGATGTTCCTGTTAGAGGAATACCAATTAAATGCACAAATGTTAATGTAAGACCTATTACTAATCCAGCAACATTTGACTTAGAGTCATCACTTGTTACACCTAAAATAGTATAGATAAATACAAATGTTAATACTATTTCTGTTACTATTGCAGCTACTAATGAAATATTAGTTGCAGATAATTCTCCATAGAAGTTAGCTCCTAAAGCAGTAGTTCCTAGATTTGTATTAGAAAGTATAAAGAATAGAATTGCAGTACCAGTAATAGCTCCTAATACTTGAGAAACTACATAACAAGCAAAGTCTTTAATATCTAATTTCTTAGATATTAACATAGCTAATGATACAGCAGGATTAACATGGCATCCTGAAATATTACCAATAACATATGCTTCAGCAACGATAGCTAAACCAAATGCTAGTGATGTAGCTACTAAGTCTCCTCCTGATACAACTGCAATACCTGTTCCAAATAATACTAATACAAGTGTTCCTAAGAATTCAGCAATATATTTTTTCATCTCAATTCTCCTTTCTATTTTAATTGTAATTCTTCTTTATTTTATTGTCAATTTTAATATAGGTTGGTATAATTATATTAGGGTGTGATGATATGGATAATGAAAGAATTGATTTATTAGCAAGAAAGCAATATATTGAATCATGGGTAGATAAAATATATGATGAAGAAAATCATAAAGGATTAAAAGCTTTATTTCCTGAACCAATAGCTAGTTTTAAACAATATGCATTAGATATGTTCTTAAATACTAATCTATCATATGAACAAATAGATGAAAGCATGAGTGCATTAATAATGGAAAGAAAAAAAGCTTATGATGAAAAAATAGCTGAAGCTAAAAGAGAACAAGAAGCACGAGCAATTGAAAATATCGATAGTAAAATTGATAATACTGTTCAAGAATATGTACAGCCACAAAATGATGAATTGAAAAAAGCAGATGCTAATCCTATAGTTCTTGATGTTAACCCTGAAGTGGTATCTATAAATACAGAACCTGTTGTTGATAATGGTCTTACTGCTATGATGAATGATAATACTCCAACTGTTGAAATTAAAGAAGAAAAATCAAAACAATTTGTTAAGAGTAATAATTCTACTAAAAAACAAGCTGGTTCTATTAGTTTATTCTCAATTTGTTTATCAATGCTTGCGATAGCTGCATTTGTATTGATAGCGATGATTTTAAATCTATTATTAAAATAGCTTCGGCTATTTTTTTATTTGTGTTAAAATATCTTTGAGGGATTATTATGGAATTATTAAAGAATTGTATGTTATGTCCTAGAAAATGTGGAGTAAATAGATATCTTGAGAAAGGTTTCTGCGGTGCTACTAATAAAGTAAGAGTAGCGTATTACTCTCTTCATATGTGGGAGGAACCTATTATATCTGGAAGTAATGGTAGTGGTACTATATTCTTTTCTAATTGTAATTTAAGATGTTTATATTGTCAGAATAAAAAGATTAGTATTGATGGATATGGTAAATATGTTACTAATAAGAGACTAAAAGAGATAATGTTAGAATTACAGGATAAGGGTGCTCATAATATTAATTTAGTCACGCCTACTCATTACGTTCCACAAATTGTTAGTGTACTGCATAAAATAAAGAATAAAGATTTATTAATACCTGTAGTATACAATACTAGTAGTTATGAGAGTGTAGGAACATTAATTGCTTGTAGAGGATTAGTTGATATATATTTAGCTGATCTTAGATACTTTGATGATGAATTAGGTGAAAAATACTCATTATGTTCTAATTATTTTGAAAATGCTACTATGGCTATTGATGAAATGTATAGACAAGTAGGAAGTCCAGTATTTGATAATAATGGTTTATTAAAGAAAGGATTAGTAGTTAGAGTATTAATATTACCTGGACATATTGATGACTCTAAGAAAATAATAGAATATTTATATAAGACTTATGGTGATGATATATTTATTAGTATTATGAATCAATATACTCCTATTAATAAATGTAAGTATTCTAATTTAAATAGGAAAGTTACTGAAGAAGAATATGATTCTGTAGTAGATTTTGCTTTAGACTTAGGTATTAAGAATGCTTTTGTTCAAGAAGGAGAAGCTGCTAGTGAGAGTTTTATTCCTAATTTTAATAAAAAAATTGTTTAATACTTATATTTATGATATTATTATTTTAGGAGGTTAAAATATGAAGAAGTTCAAATATTTTATAATTTTATTAATCGCTGCATTAATTATTCCTTTTACTGTTCATGCTGAAGGTGAAGAAACTGAATCTAAAGAAGTAAAAGTATATTTCTTTAGAGGAGAAGGATGTTCACATTGTGCTGAAACTGAAGCTTGGTTTGAAAGTATTGAAGAAGAATATGGTGCTTATTTCCAAGTAGTAGATTATGAAACTTGGTATAATGAAGAAAATGCTGAATTAATGCAAACAGTAGCTAAAGCTAGAGGAGAAAAAGCTGAAGGTGTACCTTATATCATAATTGGTAATCAATCATGGAATGGATTCACTGAAAGTTATGAATCAGAAATGATTTCTAAGATTCAAGAAGAATTTGAAAAAGATGTTGCTGATAGATATGATATTATGAAACTTCTACCTAAAATAAGTAAAAAAAAGGAATCTAATACAGGTTCTGATGTACTTGCTTTACTAATTATTTTAGTAGTATTTGGTGGAATTTGTTTCGGAGTATATAAAGCTAGAAAGAAAACAAAATAAAAAGCACTAAGTGCTTTTTTATTTTACCTTTAAAACTTGTCCTATACTAATGGTATTATTAGTTAGATTATTTAATTCTTTTAATTCGTTAACTGAAATACTATTTTTTTTAGCTATACTCCATAGAGTATCTCCTTTTTCTACGATATAGGTATTATTATCTATATCTTTTTTTGGTACTAATAGAGTTTGTCCTATTCTAATATTTAAATCAGATAAGTTATTTAACTCTATTAAATCATTTACTCTAATATCATATCTCTTAGATATAGACCATAGGCTATCTCCTTTTACTACTGTATATGTATCATAATCAGTAGAAGGTTTTTCTTCTAAATATATTATTTGACCTATACTTAGAATATTACTTTTTAAATCATTTATTTCTATTAGTTTATCTATAGGTATATTAAATCTTCTAGATATAGAGTATAATGTATCTCCTCTTTGCACTGTGTAGTATTCTAATACTTTGGGTATATAGGGATAGTTTAAGTACTCAGCAAGTGCTTTTACTACTCCTTCTACATAGTCTTCTAAATTATTTTTTAATCTATTAGAATCATTTATATTATCAATAAAACCATATTCTATTAGAAGTGGTGTAGTATTACCTGTTTCTCTTAATATATAGTAATAATCTAGATTAGGATTTTCTGGTAATCTTCTTTGATATGTTTTTCTTATCTTTTGACCTTGGTCTTTTATATTACTTAGAATTAAATTAGCTAAATCCGGAGTATTCTTTAGAGAATAAACTATTTCTGCACCTTCTCCATTACCAGCATTCATATGATTAGATATTAATATAGTATTAGGACTATTATTATAAAGATTCTTTATTCTTCTTACTCTTTCTTCTTTAGGTAAGTATTCATCATTATCTCTTACTAATTTAGCAGGTATACCTAATTCTTTTAATCTATTATACATATATTGCGCTGCCTTTAAATTTAAATCTTTTTCTAATAAATTATTACCCACAGCACCACTATCAATACCACCATGACCTGCATCTACAATTATGCCTTCTATCATAATTTCACCTCTAGTATATGATATTTATAATAATTTAATATGACACAAAAAAAGACTATAATTAGTCTTTTTTATATACTTTAGGCTTATTATATTTTTTATATTTTTCTATAATTTCAGAGTATTCTGTTGCACCTATATCATAACCTATTTTAGGATTACCTAATTCATCTGTTTTAGATGCTAAACTTACAAAGTGAGTTACTGTTAATCCATGTAGTACTCCTATATTTAATACTTCATCATTATATTTTATTTTACAATAGTAACCATCTTTACATTTATATTGGTCTGAATACTCACTTATTATATCGAATAATATATATAAGTTTTTTGTTTTCTTTTTATCTTCTTCACTTATATTTTCTGCATTATTTATATCATCATCATATATTTGATCATTATTCTTTTTAGTGAAATCAATAAGCCATTCAATATACTCAGTACTTGATGCCATCTTATTTGTTTCTTCTACTCTTAGTTTTTGTTTTTCTATTAATTCATCTAATGAACTTTGTGTTTTATTATTAGCTGTTTTTATAATATCTATTTCTTTTTGACTAAAAGTAGCTTTAGTTACTTCTTTTTTATAAGCTTTTACTTTTTTAAATACTATTTCTTCAAAATTAATAGTATCAAAATATTTATATAATTTTTCACTATAATGATAGTCATACCATAGTTTTTTATCTATTTCAGTATCATTTAATCTATATATTTGACCTTCTCTAATAATTGCTTTACTTACTTGTACATCTAATAATATATCAAATTCTTGAGTTCTAGCATTATGTATAGCAATTTTTTCTAATACTAATGAATATAGTACTGGATCTACTTGTTCAAATCCATATTTAAATAGTGTAGTTAATATTGTTTCTGTAGTTATTTTTTCCATATCCTCACCCTCTATAAGTATACTAACATAAATATTATAAAAATCAAACATTTCTGTTTGATTTTATTTAAATAAATCTGTAATATTTTTAATAGTCTTATCTGTTTCATTATATTTATCTACTATTTCTTTATATGGTTCATATACTTCCATTATTTTTTGGTATAAGTAATATCCTGCACATGCTAAAGCAGCAAATAATACTATTACTAATACTATTTTAATTGCTGAAAGAATAGTTCTTCTTCTTTCTTTTTTTTCTAGTTTTTTAATTCTTTCTTCTAAATTATTTAATCTTTCTTCCATATATACTCCTATGATAAAGTTATTTTCATATTTCTTTTTATATTATTTCTTATAATAGTTAGATTTACTTTATCTTTTATTTTATACTGATATAATTCACATTTTAATGTTAATAAATCATTTACTTTATTACCATTAACTTTTACTATTACATCACCTTTTTTAAGACCTTTATTATTTTCTAGAACTACTATTCCATCATTTTCTTGATTTATATCTATATTATTCTTTAATAATGTAGCTGTATCTATTGATTCAGTTATTTTAATACCTAGTTCTGGATATTTAATTTTTTCATTCTTTTCTAGATATTCAGTATAGTTAATAGCATATTCTATTGGTATAGCAAATCCCATACCTTCTAGATCTTCTTTTTCTAGTTTTAGGGAACATATTCCTATTACTTCTCCATTAATATTTAGAAGAGGTCCTCCACTATTACCTGGATTAATAGAAGTATCTGTTTGTATAACTTTCATTATCCATTCATCATCTTCTGTATCTACTTTTACTAATCTATCTTTTCCTGAGATAATACCTGAAGTAATAGTATTTCTATAGTTATATCCTAAAGGCGAACCTATAGCGAATACTGTATCCCCTAGTCTAGAATCTTTACTATTACCTATAGTAGCTATTTGAGATGCATATTTTTTATCTACTCTTAATACTGCGATATCTAAGTATTCATCTTTACCTAGAATATCTACTTTTACTCTTTCATCTTTTGTGGTTACTATTTCTACATCTACACCATCTTCTATTACATGATTATTAGTTAATATATAACCATATGTATCATCTTTTTTATAGAAGAATCCTGCTCCTATATTTTTCTTTGCAGAACCATTATATGTTTCTATTAATACTGTGGCATCATATACTTTATTTATAGCTTTATTTAAAGAAGTTTTCTCATATATTTCTTCTCTTTCTGGTTTAATCATTAGAAACATAGTAAATGCACCTAATAGAAATACTAATACTAGTGGGAATAAATTCTTTTTACTCACTCTTATCCGTACTCCTTTCAATCTTTGAAAGGTCTTTCCAATTAAGAGGGAATCCCATTCTTTCTAATACAGCGTTTATTTTAATAACATTTAAATTATAATTTAATGTTTCTATTACATTATCTATTTCATAAGACATATTTGTGAATGATTCTCTTTCTAATAATTGTTTCATTATAATTATTAAAGCAAATAAATCATATTTACCTTGAATATATTCATCTTCTATTTTCTCTATCTTTAATAATCTATGATATACTGTATCATCTATAGCTTTTTGAGTTCTATTTTCATATAGAATATCTTCATGAGCACATAGATTTCTATAATTAGCTAATATTGGTAGATATACTATTAAATTATCTATTTCTACTCCAAATGTATCAGCTATTTCTTTTTGATCTTCTGGTTTTAGAACTTGGTATAACTCACTTATAATACCAAATGATAATACTTTAACTAAGATCCATAATGGAATATATCCATAATTAGCAGCATAGTGTTGAGTAGCAGAGTGTTGAGTTCCATTTACTCTTATTTGTCTTTTCATTTTTCTAAGTAAATCATTTAATTGAGCTTGTTTTTCTGGTGCTGTAGTAAAGTTATCATTCTTTAAGTAATCTTTTTCTTTATAACCATATTTTTTAGATAATTGGTATGAGAAGATTGATTTTAAGTTATTTTCTATTACTAGTAAATACTTAAATATAATATTTCTTAATGATCTATCAAATAAGAATAAACTATATAATTCTTCAAATGTAGCACCTTGTTTGAATGTTTTATCTTTTTTTACAAATAGGTGACGATATCCATTTAAAAAGAAATAGTTTTCTCTTAATAATACTACTTTAGCATACTTAGTATCATTAATTACTAAACCTTTATGTTTTAAGATATCTATTTGTTCATCTAATGTTTTAAACTTCTTTTCTATCATATATCTCACCTATTATAAATTATATCATAATATTATTTAAAAGTTAATGTATTTAGTGTTATAATATTAATAGATTTTAAAAGGGAGTGAATTTATGCCTGCAACTATAACTCATGCTTATTTAGCTAAGGATTTATATGAGGTATTACCTGAGAATATTAGTTCTAAAATAGATTTAAATAGAACTAAGATGTTTGCTCAAAGTACTGATAGTATGATGTTTTATAATTTATTATCTGTAATGCCTAGTCATAATTTAAGAAAGTTTCAATTATATTTTCATACTCATAAAACTAGAGATTTCTTTATTAACTTATTAGAGTATGTTAAGAATAATAATATTAATGATTCTGATACATATTCATTTATAGTAGGATTTGTATCACATTATGTATTGGATTCAAATGTTCATCCATATGTAATATATAAGACTGGATGGTTTAATAAGAAGAATAAAGATACATATAAATATAATGGTATTCATCATTTTATGGAAGTGTTCTTAGATAATGATTTAGTTAAGAGAAGAGAAAATACTGATCCTTATAAATTTAATATAAATAAATATTGCTTTAATACTAAGAAGTTTTCTAAAGAATTAAATGATACTATAGATTATACTTTCTATACTACTTTTAATATTAAGAATATGAGTAAGAAATATTATAAATCATTAAAACAAATGAAAGTATTTTTAAGATTATATAGAAGAGATAGATTTGGTATTAAGAAATTCTTCTATAAACTAATTGATTCATTCACTCCTAAAAATGTATTTAGATTAGAATGTATTAGTTATCATTATCCATTAGAAGATAAGCATAATTATTTAAATAATAATCATACTTTATGGAAGAATCCTGCAGATGATACAATTACTAGTACTGAATCATTTGTTGATTTATATATAAAATCATTATATGAGACTAAAGATATCGTTACTAAAGTATTTGATTATTTAGATGGAAAAGATATTGATTTAAAAGAGTTATTTAAAAATAAGAGTTATATTTCTGGATTAGATTGTGATAAAGAAAAAGAATTAAAATATTTTGAATTTTAATTCTTTTTTATTATTTTAATAATTCTTTTAATCCTTTTAATGCTTCATCAGCATCTTTATTAATACTTACAGTGTTTTCTAAGAATTTAGAATAACCTTCAACAGTAGAAGCGAAATCTACTATTTCTTTTATATTTCTTTTAGAGGCAAGATCTCTTATTATATCAGATTCTTTTTTTAATTCTTGTGATATAGCTAGTACATCATCATAACTTAATTTATCAATCATTTCCTAATGCCTCCAAATTAGTAGTTTCTTGTACTTCTTGTTTAAATTTATCCGCATTTTGGACTACAACTTTTTTATATTCTTCAATACTTTCAATATAATTCTTATTATCTAGACTACTCCATCCTGTTTTCATCTTAGATAAATAATCAAATATTTTATTTATTGAAGTTACATATGCATTATAATCTGACATAGTATTCCTCCTCTTATATTAATATTACTCTAGAACCATTTTTTAAATCTGTATCTCTTACATTTTTATTTACGTCGTATATATCTCCAGTATCTTTACTATATAAATTAGAGTCTTCTCTAATTTCATATTCATGATCTGTTATATCTATTAGAAAATCTTCTATTAGTTTTTTTATTGTACCTATTTTTTTATTTATTGGAATAAATAAATCATATTGTTTTTCTAATAGAGGTATTTCTAATTCTATTAATATTTTATTCTTATTCATAATAATCTCCTATTCATCAGACATTAATTTAATTAGAGTAGCTTTACCTTTTCTAATTATATATCCAAATCCTGGTTCTACTTCTTGACGTAATAATCTAGAGTTAGTAGTTACTTTTAATGTGAATTGATCTCCTAATCCATTACCTAACCAAATACCTTCAGATAAATCAATATTTGATTTATACCAATCTTCATAAGCTAATGTTTTAAGAGAATCTATTGTATCTATTAGAATTATTTTAATATTACCTTTGGCCTTACAATTATCAATTACTGTTTCAAAATTAGTTTTATCTTCAGATGACAAATTGTTTACTAGATTAGAAACATTGAATATAAAGCATACTGTTAGTTTTTCAGGATCATTAGTATTTAATACTTCCGCTAATCTTGAGAAAGATTTATCACAAGTATCATTACTATATATAATTCTATCTCTATTTATTTCTCCTAATACACTATTAGTATCAAATATTATACATTCTGTATTATTCATCATTAATAAGTTATTGATTATTCCTGTAATGAATGAAGTATCCATTGTGATATCATCACCTGTAATAGTATACATAAATTCATTCTTAAGATCTAATGTAGTAATATCTAGAGTTTCTTTAGCTACACCTACTGGGATTGTTTCTAAGTTACCTAAATAATCACTTACAAATTCTTGATTAACAACTTCTGGTAGTATTGGAATTCTTGGTGCTTTATATTCACATATTTCATTAAGTTTTTTAGATATGATTTTAATATAATCACTCATCTTTTCTTCTTTATATGAATATGCAGTTTGGAATTCATAAACATTTTCTAATTCAATTAATCCTCTACCATATGCTTTAGATGGTTCTTTATTTCTTGCACCTGATAATACAGATGAATAATCATCAGCATCATTAAATTGAAGAACTAAATTTTGACCAAAGTTTTGTTTTAAACGATATCTAACATTATTAGTTCCACTTGTAGTAAGAATAAAGCATACACCATATTTTAAACAATCTCTTGTCATTGGTCCTAATATATCTTCATAATCAGGATATGTTTCAAAGAATGCTTCTACGTTATTAATAATAACTGTGATAAATGGTATTTGTTTACCACCATGTTTAATATAGAAATCATATGAACCATTATAATCTATGAATATTTTCTTTCTTTCTTCTATTATAGAATTAATCATCTTGAATAAGTTCTCTATCTTCTCTAAGTCATTTGAAAGAATTACTTCTCCAACATGAGGTGCTTGTCTAAACATAGTTAATGTTTCTGCACCAAAGTCTATAATATAGAAGTTAACTTCTTTTGTATCATGTGTAGTGATTGTTGAATAAATAATACTTGAAAGCATTAGTTCTTTACCACTACCAGCAGAACCATAAATAATTGTATTACCTTCATCAGATAATGGTAATGTAAGAACTCCTTGTACTTGATTTTCAGGATCATCATATTCACCAATTACTGGGTTAATAACATTCTTAATAGTTTCATATTTATATTTTTCTTTTAAGTCATCAATATAGATTACATCAGGTATTCTATCTAACCATAACTTATCAATCTTAATATTTTCTTGGTTAGCTTCATCAACTATGTATTTGATAATATTAGTAATTTCTTCTCCTTGAGATGGAGCTTGTACTTCATTATCTTTTGTATCTAATAATTTAATAGTATTACCAACATTATCAATTATATTAATAGCTTGATCTACTTTTTTCTTTCTCTTCTCTGTTGGATAATATTGAGCTCCTGCCCAAGCAGCTTGTCCTAAAGCAAATAATTCATTATAACCTACTTGTAGATAGAATCTACCAGTTTGTTTTAATTCTGCAGCATCTGGACATTTAATCATATCCATAGAATCTGATTTATCTTGTACTTTTAAACATATTCTAAATTTAGAGTTTGACCATATTTGATCATTAACTACTCCACTAGGTTTTTGTGTAGCTAGAATTAAGTGAACTCCTAGTGAACGACCTATACGTGCAGTAGAAATTAATTGATCCATGAACTCTGGTCTTTGATCTTTTAATTCAGCAAACTCATCTGAAATGATAAATAAATGAGATATTGGTTTATCTACTAAACCTCTACGGTATAGACTTTGATATTTATAGATATCAATAGTACTTTCATTTAATTTATCTCTTGCTTCATTAAATAATCTTTGACGTTTTCTTAATTCTGATTGGATAGATGCTAAAGATCTATTCATTTCAACTGTATCTAAGTTTGTAATAGTACCTGCTAAATGTGGTAGTTTTAATCCTGTTTCTTTATTTTCAAATGCTCCTGTTAAACCTCCACCTTTATAATCAATAAGTACGAATGATACTTCATATGGGTGATAGTTTAAAGCCATTGAAAGGATATAAGTAATAATAAATTCTGATTTACCTGAACCAGTCATACCAGCAATTAAACCATGTGGTCCATGAGCTTTTTCATGTAAGTCTAGTTTAAATAATTCTCTTGATTTATCTAAACCTACTGGTACAGATAATGATTTAGTTGGATCATTACTCTTCCATCTATTTAAGATATTAAATTGCTCTACCATACCAATATTGTACATTTCTAAGAATGATACACTGTTTGGTAATACTCTATTTTCTTTAGATATATCTATTGGAATATTAGCTATTATCTTACAACACTCATACATATTAAGTGTTGAATCTACATCAGCATCAAATTCTTTTTGTTTATTTGAAACTAATTCATTTTCAAATACACCAGATTTTGCATCTCCAATACTTATGAATGTTTTACATTCATTTGGAATGTTAACTAATCTTGGACTTATTACTACTAAACTAAATCCATAATTAACTGGCATTTCACATACATCTTTAATAAGTTCTAGATCTCTTACCATTTTATAATCATCAGTAATAATTAAATAATATGGTTTATGCTTACGATAATCATCTGCATTTGTTTCCATTTTTCCATTATTTTCATGGAATTTTCTAGATTGCATTGATTTTTCTAGTTCTAGAGATATTTCTTTTGCTTCATCTAAAGTAGTTGCGAAGTAACGTACTTGTTTATCATCACTCCAGTTATGTGGAGCTATTTTTAAATACTCCCATTTAGATTCATTTTGTTTATTTGTAAATACTACTATTTTTAAATCTTCATAACTATGATAAGTAATTACTTGTAATAATAATCCTTCTAGGAATTGTTGTTTATTTTGAGCAGTACCTATAATTGCAGTTATATTCTTTTGAATGAAGTTAAGTGTTACTGGTACGTTCTCTAGCATTCTAGACTCAGCACCTACTTTATATACTTCTTGTAGTAGTTCATCATCTTTTACTGAGAAGTGTTCTTCTGGAATACTTAATGTTCCTTTGAATTCAGTTCTACCGATACCAAGTCTCAATGTTAAGAAATCATCTTGTTCTATTTCTCTTTCCCATAGATTTCTTTTCTTTTCATAAATAATTTCTTTTATTTGTTGTAAAGGAAGATAATTATCTATCATTATTTGTCTTTGCATCTTCATTTCATTTTGTAGTTTTTCTTTCTTTTCTTGAAGATATGCTAGATACTTTTCTCTTCTTTCTTCATCTTCTTTTTTAGCACGTCTCTTTTGATAACGTCTAGTTAGACTAGGCCATAATAACATTGTAGCCATCATAGCACCAGCTATTAATAGTGTTGGAGCTGCTTGTGAGAAATCTGTAGTTCCACTGACAACACCTGATAATGCATTATATCCTGTAACCATAGACATCATTGCCATTGTAAACATTGGTCCAATAGTGTATATCAATGGTGTTTTATCTTCTTCTTGTTGTGCTGGAGGTGGATCAATTGCGATTACTTTTTCTTCAATACCAGTTTTAAATCTAGGTGCTCTATAGAAATAATCATCTTCTCCAAAGAACTCTATGTTTTCTTCATCTGGATTATCTTCTACTGTTTGTCTTTGAATAATACCATTTTCTCTTATTAAAGTTCTTTCATCTATTCTTACATGATTAGCAATATTATTTACGATTAATCCTGTTTTCATTGGTATTATTTCTAATCCCATAACAAAAACAATATCACCGTATTCTAATTCTTTAGAAGTAACAGCCTCACTATTAACGTAAGTTCCATACTTACTATTTAAATCTTGAATTGTCCATTTACCGTTATTATAAATTAATCTAGCATGTTGTTTTGATACTAGTGGATAGTTATAGTAAATTGTATTTTTTTCATCATTACCAATTGTTACTATATTGTTTGTATTAATTCTTAATCTTAATATATCTTTTTTAACAGATGGTGAGCAATATAATATAACGAACTCATTATCTGTATTAATCTTTAAGAAATATAGGCTGTAATCTTTAAGTATTGCTGATTCTATTTCTTGATCTCCAGACATAATCTTTGTCTCAAAGTCACTTTTAATTTTCCATTCACCATTGTATTCTTCTACGTTGATAAGGTTTCGTACATTTCCAAAATAATCATTATCAGTAATCCAGTAATTACCAGATACTTCTGATGGTAAAGAAAAGTTATAAATTTTTTTCTTTTTGATCAATCTAACAATCACTTAGATCACCCCGTATATTATTCTTCATTCTATTATTAATTATATCTTTTTTTCAAGTAATTTACAATATAATTTTAACCAAATAATTGATTTTAGCATAATTTATATTGGTGAGGTAATTTGTTTAATTTTTTTTATGAAATAAACCCTATATATCAAGCTTTATTAGCTGGTGTTTTTACTTTTTTTATTACGGGTTTAGGAGCCAGTATAGTTTTCTTTTTCAAATCAGTTAATAAGACTATCATGGATATAATGCTAGCAGTAGCTGCTGGTATTATGTTAGCTGCTTCTTTCTTTTCACTTTTAAATCCAGCAATTAATATTTCTAATGAGTTAAAGCTAGTAACTTGGTTAGTTATTTTTAGTGGGTTTATTAGTGGTGGGATACTATTATTTATTGGGGATAAAGTATTAGATTATTTAAATTCTAGTAATTTAAAAAGATCTATTATGCTTGTTTCTTCTATTACTTTGCATAATATACCTGAAGGATTAGTATTAGGAGTAGCTTTTGCTTCTACTAGTATTACTTCAGCTATTATTTTAACTATTGGAATAGCTATTCAAAATTTTCCTGAAGGTAGTGCAATTAGTTTACCTTTAAAAAGAGAAGGAATAAGTAATTTTAAATCATTTATTATTGGATCTATTAGCGCTATAGTAGAGCCAATATTTGCAGTTATTGGTGCTTTTTTAGTATTAAAAATCAAACTATTTTTACCATTTATTTTGTCTTTTACAGCTGGGGCTATGGTGTTTGTGATTACTATGGAATTAATACCTGAATCACAGACAAATAAAAGAAAAGGCCTAATGGCCTTAGCTTTAATGATAGGTTTTTCTATTATGATGATTTTGGAGCTTGTTCTATAATGAGTTTTTGATTTTCTTTTAGATAAATTCCATATAAATCAGTCTTTGGAGCAATAAATTCTTTTTTATTCACAACTATTTCTTCTTTTTTAGTATTATCCACAATATTTGTGGATATTCTTTTGAAGTTATATCCCCAATTATCTAGTATTTTAATACTATCATCTATCCATAAACATTCTTCTGGTCTTTTACCATTATTTATACTCCAGTAATTAGCACTATTCTTATGCCAACCAGTACCTGTGAATTTACCTTTTCCACATTCTATATGACAGTGATTCCCTGTTACATTTCCTTTTGTTCCTTCAGAATAAAATACTTCTCCTTTATTAATTCTCTTACCTACAAATAGATTACTTATATCATTACAATGAGCAAACATAATAGTCATATGATCTATTGTCCCATCAGGGTATTCAACTTTATCAATACTTTCTAACCATACTTCATTAGCATCATTAGGATAAGTCTTTTTTATTACTCCTGTGAATGGTGCATATATAGGACTAATTCCATAATCAGAATCACCATTATCTATAGCAAAACTATCCTTATGAGTTCCTTCATCATAACCTTGGGTTATTCTCATACATTTAGCAGGAAATAGTGGTTTTTCCATTACTTATCCTCCTCATTTATAATATTATCTTTAGAAATAGTTATATTCTTTCTATTTAAAATATCACTATAAGAAGAGATCTTACCTTCTAGCGCCTTATAAATAGAATCAGCACCAATAAAAGCAAAAAATCCTATCCATAAACTAGTTGGTAGAGTAATATCAGTAAATGTTAAACAAAATATCACCCCTATTATTAAGTTTATAAAAAGAGAATAAAATACTATGTATTTACTGTTAGTAAAGATTATTTTAGTTTTTTGGACTAAAGCACAAGTTATAGTACTTAGAGCTATACCAATAACTAATAGTTCTTGTAGGTACTCTATATGAAACATAAAACCCTCCTCGTAATAATTTATGCAAGAGAGTTTTTTTATACACAAAAAAAGTATTAAATATTCATTTTAATACCTTTTTCACAGTAATTATAATATTCTATTGTACCTAGTTTTTTATCTGGTTTAGAGTAATTATAAATAACTAAGTAATCTTTATCATATTTATCTTTTAATTCTAATTCTATAAAGTGTTTTCTTACTTCTTTTAGTAATTCTTCTTCACTATCAAACTCTTTTATACCTTTATGTTTTTCCCAAGCATGTTCAAACCAATAGAATTTATTATTATCTTTAAAACTCATAAATGTATGACATGGAAATCTCTTATTATCATAATAAACTATAAAATAAGATTTAATATCAATACCTTTTTCTTTAAAATAGTATCTTTCTAGTTCTACTTGATCCCAACATACACCTAATTTAGACTTCATTAATTCTTCTGGAGTTTGTAGTTGATAATTATCAGCAAAACCTTTCAGTTTTATATGAGAATTACCATCTTTATCTACCCATCCATAATTAATTTCATTCATTAATTTCATTATTTCTTCTGCGTATTTCATCTAACCACCAAATAAATTATAACATAAAAAAAGCTCTTATGAGCTTTTATATCATATATAGTAAAAATGTAACTAGTATTGTAGCTATATTAGCAACTAATGTGTATATAGTTGTTTTTGCTTTACTTATATTTTTAAATCTTAATAAGTATACTAATAATTCAGCACCTATTACTAATATTTCTCCAATGATAAATACTAATAAATAGTTACTTGTGAATATTATTAATAATGCTTGTAGTGATACATTTGAGATAAGATTTGTAATGGCTATTGTAGTGTAGTTCTTTGTCTTAAATAATAAAGCTATTCCTAATTCAATTAGTATTGTTAAGAATAGTGCTATAGCTGCTACAATAAGTGTTTTTACTATATTTATATTAGTTTCAACTACTTTCATATTATTGTAGTCTACTGTAACTTCACTATTAAATTCTTTTCTTACAATTTTTTTAGATATTTTAATTTCTCCAGTATCTTTATTAATGATTACTATTTTATATACTTCTGGAGTACCAAAATATCCAAATTGATTGTGGTATTCAGCATTTCCTTTACAATCTGAGAATAGAATACGCCCAGCTCTAGTAGATGCTGAAATCCAACCATCATAGTTTAATTTATATAGTTCTTGTATTTCATCATCTGTTAAACCAGGGTTTCCAAAAACAGCTGGTCCTTCATCTTTTTTAGCCATTTCTTTATCATATACAAATAAATCTATTATATAGTTTTTTGTTTTTAAATTCTTAATTTTTACATCTATAGATGGTTTAGGTCCAGAATCTGCAAATACATTTACTGGGATAGCTATTATACTAATTATAAGTATTAATAATAACATTATTTTTTTCATTTTTCTCTCCTATTTATCACAAGATATTATATATCTTTTATTAATAATAACTTTATCTACATTTTCTTTATATTTATTAATTGTGTTACCAAAAATACCTTTTTGGAAATTTAACATTAAATATGAAATGTTTGAATTTGTTAATTCAATTGCATCTTCACTTTCATTAGATAATGTTCCTACATATTCTAGTATAGTATCACCTCTTGATGATACAACTACGTTTACTTTTTCTCCTATTAAATCTTTATACATTTTGACTCCTTTCTGGTTTCTTCATTTTTTTCTTTTGGTCTTCTGAAATTGTTATTCTAAAACAATTATCATATTTCTCCATTGTATTATATTTATCAAATTGATGTGCTACTCTATAATAGTGTCTGCCATAGCCATTTTTTACATATAGCACTCTAGATGATAATAAATCTTTTACTCTATCTATTCTGCTTCTGTTTAATGCTGTTTCTTCATAGCGGGCACTATAATCAATTATTACACGAAGTTCACCACCTATTTTTTCTTTTCCTTTAATTTGTCTTATATTATATTGTGATATTTCTTCTTCTAATTCACCAATTGTGTAATAAGTAGTACATACAATTACTAAATTATAAAAATTGCCATTTTCAGTTGTATGTGGAAGTAAATAAATACACTCTACATCTTCATTCTTTTTATATTTATTAACTATTTTAGCAACTGTTGTAATTAAATTATTATTTTGTTCTCTCGTTATTTTACTCATTCTTGGACCTCCGTGTAAATTATTATATCATATAATTTTATTGCAAACAAAAAAGCACACATGTGTGTGCTTGAAACTTTTGAATAAATATTAACGTTTTGAGAATTGTGGAGCACGACGTGCTTTCTTTAATCCTGGTTTCTTACGTTCTTTCTTACGAGAATCTCTTGTGATGAATCCTGCAACTTTAAGAGTTTTTCTAAAACTATTTTCTGAATCAGCTGGAGTAGTTTTATCATAATCTAATAAAGCTCTAGTGATTCCTAAACGAATAGCTCCTGTTTGTCCTTGGAATCCTCCACCTTTAACTTGAGCATCAACATCAAACATTTCGTTTGTATTAGTTAATACTAAAGGTTGAGTTAAATCCATTACACAGATTTCAGAAGGGAAATATTCATGTACATCTCTACCGTTTACTGTGATTTTTCCTTTACCTGGAGTTAATGTAACTCTAGCTACACTAGTCTTTCTGTGACCAGTTCCAGTATAAACGTTTGCTTTTTCTTTTGCCATTTCTTAAACCCTCCTATTTAACTTCAAGCACTTCTGGTTTTTGTGCTTGTTGTTTGTGATCAGATCCAGCATATACAAATAATTTTGTATACATTTGTCTTCCAAGTCTGTTATGAGGTAACATACCTTTAACAGCTCTTTCAACCATTTCTTCTGGATAT
>CAMOXZ010000014.1 GCA_946629545.1 uncultured Caryophanales bacterium
ATAGTCCTGAATTAGATAGTTTAATTAAACCTAAAGGTTTTCTTGGAAGTTTATTATTTAAATAAAAAAATAGGATTTGAATCCTATTTTTTTAATTCTAAATAATCGAGTTCAGGGATTAATTTATCTAATTCATCTAATATTTTATCTTCATTAACATTATTAGGATTTTTAATAGAAGAAGCTAATAATGTAATAACACCACTAACATAAAATAAAGCAATATTCTCATTAGAAATATTAGAATGATTAATACAATGTTCATTTAATTCCTCACATACAGAATTATATGCAGCTTCAAACATCATATCATGAGCTACCGAATTGTAGTTCTTTTTTATTATAGAAAGAATAGAGTAAGTATTAATTGTTTTAGATAAATATAGGAATAATTCCTTAAATATAATCATAAAATATTCTTTAATACTATCTACTTGAGTATTCTTATACTTACTTAAATGAATAATAAGTTCATTTTTTAAATCATTCATAAATGAATTTAATAATTCATACTTATCATTAAAATGATCATAAAAAGTAGATCTATTAATTAAAGATACTCTACATATATCAATAACTTTAATATCTTCAAATGATTTTTCTTCCATTAATTCTATTAAAGCTTTATATAAATTAGCCTTTGTCTTACGTACACGTAAATCTTCATTTTTATTCATAGCTTCTCACCAATAAAAATTATAGATGTTTTTCCAACAAAAGTAAAGATAAACCACAAATGTTGTTTAAATAATAAACAAAATAAATAAAAACGTAGTTTAATAAACATTTTTTTAAAAATGTAACTTCATATTTTTACTCATTTGCATAATAATTACAAAGAAGGAGGAAATATATGAAAAAATTTGCAGATTTTATTACAAGAAGACATATTTTAATTTTAATTATCGGTTTAGCTCTATTAGTACCTGCAATTATTGGTTATATCAACACAAGAATTAATTATGATATTTTAGTATATTTACCAGATAATATAGATACTATTAAAGGTGAAAAGATATTAACAAAAGATTTTGGAATTGGTAGTTATGCTTTTGTAATGACAGATATGAAAGATAATTATAAAGTTTTAAAATTAGAAGAAAAAATAAAAAAAATTAATGGAGTAAATAAAGTATTTAGTATAGCTGATGTACTTGATACAACTATTCCTAAAGATATGTTACCAAATGAAATAAAAGATAAATTATATGATAAAGATGCAAGTATAATAATGGTAACATTTAATGGATCAACTTCAGAAGATGAAACGATTGAAGCAGTAAGAAATTTAAGAAAAACAGTAGGTGATGCTAATAGTATTAGTAGTATGACAGCCATGGTAGTAGATACAATGGACTTATCCAATCAAGAAATACTAATCTATATAGTAATAGCAGTAGCATTATGTTTATTAGTTCTTACTATAACAACAGACTCATATATAATACCATTTTTATTATTAGGTAATATTGGTATAGCTATTATTTATAATATGGGAACAAATATTTTCTTAGGAGAAATATCATATATAACAAAAGCAATTGCAGCAGTATTACAATTAGGAGTTACAACAGACTTTTCAATATTTTTGTATCATAAATATATACAAGCAAAAGAAAACAGAAAAAGTAATAAAGAAGCTATGAGTATGGCCATAGTAGAAACATTTAAATCAGTAATAGGATCAAGCCTAACAACTTTTGTCGGTTTCTTAGCACTTTGTACAATGGATTTAACATTAGGAACAGATATTGGTCTTGTAATGGCTAAAGGAGTATTAATGGGACTTATTTGTGTTTTAACAATTTTCCCAGCACTTTTATTAGTATTCGATAAAGTAATAGAAAAGACAACTCATAAAGTATTATTACCAGAATTTAAAGGAATACAAAAATTTTCAAGTAAATATTATAAATATATATTTGTAGTATTTTTAATACTTTTAATCCCAGCGTATATTGGTAATAAAAACTGTATGGTTTATTATAAACTAGATGAATCACTTCCAAGTAACTTAGCATTCCATGTTGCCGATACTAATCTAGCTAAAAAATTTAATATAACATCTCCTGAAATAGTAATATTAAGAAAAGAAGTTAATCGAAACAAAGTACAACAATTAACTGAGAAACTTGAAAAGGTTAAAGGCATTAACTTAGTACTTGCACCTAATACATTAGTAAGTGATGAATTTTCTAGTTTATTACCTAAAGAATTAAATGAATTACTAGATAATCCTAAATATCAATTAATTATTATGAATTCAAAATATGAAATAGCATCAGATAAATTAAATAATCAAGTAAAAGAAGTAGAAAAAATAGTAAAAGAATATGATGAAAAAGGAATAGTTGCTGGAGAAGGGGCTTTAATGAAAGATTTAGTAACTATATCAGATCATGATTTCAAAATGGTTAATTATACATCAATTATAGTTATATTTATAGTAATGCTTTTAGTTCTACAATCAATTGGATTACCAGTAGTACTAATATTTGCAATAGAATTTGGTATTTTTGTAAATATGGCAATATCATACTACACTGGAGTAAAACTTCCATTTATCGCAAGTATAGTAGTAGGAACTATCCAGTTAGGAGCAACAATTGATTATGCAATTTTAATGTCTACTACATATTTAGAAGAAAGACATACGAAAAAGAAAGAAAAACAAAAAGCTATAGAAGATACATTAAAAGTAACTGTACCATCTATTATAACTTCAGCACTATGTTTCTTTGCAGCTACAATAGGAGTAAGTATTTATACAAAAATAGATATGATTGGTTCAATTTGTACATTACTTGCAAGAGGTGCTATTATTTCAATGTTAGTAGTTGTAATAATTCTTCCATCTCTATTATTAATATTTGATGGATTTATCTTAAAAACAACTAAATTTAAGGAGGGTAAATAAAATGAAATTAAATAAGAAAATAAGTTTAATCGCATTAGTATTAATATTATCTAATCCATTAAATACTTATGCATTAACTAAAACAGAAACAATATACACAACATTAAAAAATACTGGTGAAGTAGAAAAAACAGATATAAATGTATCTCTAAGTAAATTAACTGAAGGAGAAGTAATTGATTATACTAATTTAGATAATATTAAAAATATTAATGGTGAAGAAACTTTCTCAAGAGATACTAATAAAATCATATGGAAATCTACTGGTAAAGATATTTATTATAAAGGAAAATTAAATAGTGAATTACCAATCAAAGTAACTGCAAAATATTATCTAAATAATGAAGAAAAACCTTTAACTGAAATTATTGGTAAAAAAGGAAATATAAAAGAAGTATTTAAATTTAAAAATGATAATTATGATTATAATAGTGGTATGTATACACCATTTGTAGTAAGTACTATTAGTATGATAAATACAAAAAATAATTCAAATGTAGAAGTAAGCACAGGTAAAGTTATTAATACAGGTAATAAATCTATAGTAACTGCAATATCTGCACCAGGCTTATATGAAAGTACTAATATTTATGAATTAAGAAATATGGATGAAGTAACTATTTCATATGATACAGATAAATTTAGTATGAATGATATATATTTTGTGATTACACCTAAATTATTAGACGAAGTAGATATTTCTAATTTAGATAAAATAAGTAATGTTACTAATTCATTAAATGCACTACAAGATGGAGTAAATAAATTAGAGTCAGGATCTAATACTTTATATGAAGGTAATAATAGTTTAAATGAAGGATTAAAGTCTTTAAACGAAGGATTAGAAAAAGCATTAAATGGTTCAGATGAATTATATAAAGGATTAAGTCAAGTAGAAGAAGGTAGTAGTAAAATAAATTCTCTAACTACTTTAGTAGATGAATTATATAAAACATATAAAGAAAATGAAGCACTTTTAAATAATATTAAAGAAGGAATAACAGAAGAACAATTAACAGAAGGAATTAATAATGCAACTAGAGAAAAAACATCACTAGAAAATAAATTAAATGAAGTAAATACTGCTATTACTATGTTAGAACAAATACCACAAGAAGTAATTACAGAAGAACAAAAAGTAACACTTGAAACTTTAAAAGGTCAAAAAATCCAAATAGAAAATGGTATATCTGAATATGCCAAAGGTATTAGTGAAGCAGAAACTAACTTAAAAATGCTTCCAACAGCTTCAATTAAATTAACAACTGCTAATGAAGTAATATCAAAAGTACTTTGTGGTGTATTAGGAGTTAATGATATCAATGCAGTAAATGATGAAGTAATTAATACATTTAAAATACAAATAACTACTTTAACTACAGGTATTTCTAAATTATGTGAAGGAAGTAAAGAATTAAATACTGGTTTAAATGAGTTATATGAAGGATCTAATAAATTAGTAGAAGGTTCTACTAAGTTAAGTGAAGGTAATAAAGAACTATTAGAAGGTATTACTAAACTAAATAATGAAGGAATTAAAAAACTAAGTAATTATGGTAGTAAAATAAATAATTATTCTTATAATATAAAAACATTAATAAACTTAAGTAAAAACTATAAAGGATTTGCAAGTAATAATGCTGATAAAACAATCTTCATATATAAATTATCAAAATAAAAGGGTAACCTTTTATTTTTTTGTTAACTAATAAAGGTTGACATAAAAAATATACTGTGATATGATTAATGCGAATTTGAGGAAAGGAGTGAGAATATGATCAAATTTGAAAAATTTAAAAATATTTTTAGTAGTGACTATAATGGGAATTTAATTGTATTCTCATTCGTTTTAGCGTAAAAAAATAGTCACTTAGGTGACTTTTTATTTTGTATAAAGAGGTGAATAGTATGAAGAAAGCAAAAAGTTTTAAAATATTATTCCGATACTTAAAAGATGAAAAGATAAGATTATTTTTATATATCTTACTAGTCGTATGTAGTTATTTACCTTCTTTATTTGGAGTATATTATTGGGGTTTGGCTGTTGAAAAATTAGTACTACATGATTTTAATAGTTTTGTATTCTATTTAGTTATAATGTCCGGTGTAAATATATTATTTTATTCAATATTACAAATACCTAGAGATACATTATATAATTACTTAGAAATAAAATTTACAAAGAACGTTAGTAAAGATCTATATAAAAAGATAGATTGTCTTCCAGCTCGTGCTTTTGAAGATATCGGAGTAGGAGAATTTATAAATAGATTATATACTGATCCTGATAGAATAATGCAATTACTACAAAAAATGATTAGATTAATATGTAAGTCTATAGTACTTGTAGTAGTCTTAATAATAGCATTTAGGACATCATGGATATTAGGATTAGAAATATTAATATTTGGTATAGTAATGGGATTTATTTCTTATAAATTTTTCCCTAAAATTAAAAAGACTCATGAAAATATAAAGAAAGAGTCAGATGAATATGTTAAAGTCGCTACTGAGAATATTACAGGTATCAGAGAAATAAAATCTCTTGGTATTAAAGAAAACATAAGAAAGAATTTATTTGGTATATTAGATGAATTATTTAGACATACTAAAGATATTAAGAAATATGAAGTTGTATACTTTAGTTTAAATGGATTCTGTTATTTCATATTACAATTTATTATTCTTATAACTGCAGCATATTTTGTAGTTAAAGGACAAATAGCTTATTCTTTATTTATAATAATTGAATCATATATTTGGAGAATAGATGAAGTAGTTGAAAGTATAAGTGATTTTGGAGTAAACTACAACAAAGTTACTGTTTCTTTAAAAAGAATTGGTGAAATTATTAATAATGTATTATATGAAGATGAGAAATTTGGAAATAAAGAATTAAATGATACTACTGGTATAATTGAATTTAAAAATGTTAAATTTAGATATAGAGAAGATGAAGATTATACTTTAAAAGGATTAAATATGATTATACCTACAGGTAAAAAAATTGCTATTGTAGGTAGAAGTGGTAATGGTAAGAGTACATTATTTAACTTATTATTAAGATACTTTGATGCAACTCATGGTACTATTACTGTAGATGGTGTAAATATTAAGGATCTTACAGAGAAATCTTTAAGAGATAATATATCTATAATTAGACAAACACCATTCTTATTTAATTTAAGTATCATGGATAATTTTAAATTAGTTAAAGATAATGTATCTTTAGAAGAAATAAGAGAAGTATGTAAAAGAGCATATATAGATGATTACATAATGAGTTTACCTAAGAAATATGAAACTATTATTGGTGAAGGTGGTATTAACTTATCTGGAGGTCAAAAGCAAAGATTAGCTATTGCAAGAACTTTATTATTAAATACAAAGATAATTCTATTTGATGAAGCAACATCTGCTTTAGATAATGAAAGTCAAGAGTATATTAAGAGAACTATAGATGAATTAGTTAAAGACCATACAGTCGTAATTGTAGCTCATAGATTAAGTACTATTGTAGATGCAGATCAAATTAATATTATTGATAAGGGAATATTACTAGATAGTGGTACTCATGAAGAATTATTAGAAAGAAATTCTGTATACCAAGGATTATATAAAACTGAGGACTCAAATTCATAAGAGAAAGTAAAGTACTTTCTCTTTTTATTATATTTTGTACTATTTTTTAAGTTTTCATGATAGAATATTGTATGGGTAATAAGGAGGACATAATGCTAGAAATAAAAAATATTACTAAAACATATAAAACAGAAGGTTTTACTCAAAAAGCCTTAGATAAAGTAAGTATTAATTTTAGAAGATGTGAATTTGCTTCTATCTTAGGACCATCTGGTTCTGGTAAAACTACTTTATTAAATATAATAGGTGGATTAGATCATTATGATTCAGGAGACTTAATTATTAATGGTACTAGTACTAAAAAATATAATGATAGAGATTGGGATGCATATAGAAACCATAGAGTAGGTTTTGTATTCCAAAGTTATAACTTAATAACTCATCAAACAGTATTAGCAAATGTTGAACTAGCTCTTACTTTATCTGGAATAGATAAGAAAGAGCGAATTCGTCGTGCTAAAGAAGCGTTAGTTAAAGTAGGTTTAAGAGATCATATGAAGAAACGTCCATCACAATTATCTGGTGGTCAAATGCAAAGAGTTGCAATAGCTCGTGCTTTAGTAAATGATCCTGATATAGTACTTGCAGATGAACCTACAGGAGCACTTGATACTGCTACTTCAAAACAAGTAATGGAATTATTAAAGGAAATAGCTAAAGATAGATTAGTTATTATGGTTACACATAATGCTGAAATAGCAGAAGACTATTCTACAAGAATTATAAGAGTTCAAGATGGTGAAGTAATTAGTGATACTAATCCATATAATGATGAAGAAGAAAAAGAAGATACAAAGAAAGATAAAAAAACTTCAATGAATTTCTTAACTGCATTTTCTTTATCTTTAAATAACTTAATGACTAAAAAAGGAAGAACTATTCTAACTGCATTTGCTGGAAGTATTGGTATTATAGGTATAGCTTTAATATTAAGTTTAGCACATGGTATTAATAAGTTTATTGATAAAACAGAAGAAGAAACACTTAGTTCTTATCCATTACAAATTGAAAAATCATCAATTAATTATGGAGAAGTAATAAAAGCTTTAGCTGGTAATATGAAAACAGAAAAACACGATGATGATAAGATTTATTCTTATAATATAATGGGAAGTATGTTTGAATCATTCTCAACATCAGCTAGAATTCAAGATATGTCTAAATTTAAAGCATATTTAGAAAAGAATAAAGAAATAGATAAATATGTAACAAGTATCCAATATGGATATAATACAACATTAACACTATATAAACCAGGTGATGAAGTACTAAGAGTTAATCCAACAACAGTACTTGACTCTATTGGTATGGGTACAGGTGGTATTTCTAATGTATATAGTGGAATGATGAGAGATAACGATGTATTCTATGAAATGATTGATAATGATAAATTAATCAAAAAACAATATGATTTAGTAGCTGGTAAATATCCTAAAAATTATAATGAAGTAATGTTATTAGTAGATGAAAATAACCAAGTACCAGACTATACTTTATATAGTTTAGGAATACTTTCTCAAGATACTTTAAAAGAACAATTTACTAATATGATTAGTGGTAAAGAAGTAAAATTTGAAAAAGCATCATATAAACCAGATGAAATAATTGGATTAAAATATAAATTAGTAATTAACCCAGATTTCTATGAAAAAGTAAATGGTGTATGGATTAATAAATCAGATGATACTGAATTTATGAAAAAAATTATAAATGAATCAGAAGAAATAGAAATAGTTGGTATTGTTAAACAAAATAGTGAAGCAGTATCATCTAATAATAAAGTAGGTTCTGTATTATATAAAAATAGTTTAATGAAACACTTAGTAGAAAAGGTAAATGAAAGAGATATAGTAAAAGAACAATTATCAAATAAAGAAATAAATGTATTTACAGGTAATGCATTTAGAGAAAATAGTAAATTTGATATGAGTAGCCTTTCTTATGAACAAATGATGGCTATGCAAAATATGTCTGAGAAAGAACTAGCAGAATATATTAAAGCATATTCAGAAAATGCCACAGCTACATATGAAGATAATTTATTAAAACTAGGTGTATCTGAAATAGATAATCCTGATACAATTAATATTTATCCTAAAGATTTTGATTCTAAAGAAGAAATAACTAAGATAATAGAAAAATACAATAAAGGTAAAAATGAGAGAGACAAAATTGAATACAATGATATAGTAGGTATAATGATGAGTAGTGTTCAAACCATCGTAAACGTTATTAGTAGTGTGCTAATTGCCTTTGTTGCAATATCTTTAGTAGTATCTAGTATTATGATAGCTATAATTACTTATATTTCTGTAATTGAAAGAACTAAAGAAATTGGTATCTTAAGAGCAGTAGGTGCATCTAAGAAGGATATCTCAAGAGTATTTAATGCAGAAACATTAATAGAAGGTTTAGCTGCTGGAGTACTTGGTATATTAGTTACATTATTAATTAACATTCCAACAAATATAATTATTAAAGCCACATTAAATATTAGTGGTATAGCATCACTTCCATTAAATGGAGCAATAATCTTAATTATAATTAGTGTAGTATTAACAATGATTGCTGGATTTATTCCTGCTAAAATAGCTTCCCGTAAAGATCCAGTAGAAGCTTTAAGAAGTGAATAATAATTTGTAAATAGAAGAAAAAAAGAGATAGTAATTCTTTACTATTTCTTTTATTTAAGATAAAATTATATGTGCGTATAGAAAGAGTGATATGATGGTTAAAATATTTAAAAATTTAGAAAAAAAAGACTATCTAATAATGCTTATAGTAGCAGCATTAGTAGTCTTTTCAGTCTTCTTAGATTTAAGAATGCCTGAATATATGAGTAGAATAACTAAACTAGTACAGACTGAAGATTCTACTATGAAAGAAATACTAATATCTGGAGGCTATATGCTTCTATGTGCAGTATGTAGTTTAATTTGTACTGTTATAGTAGGATACTTATCTAGTTTATTATCTGCTAGATTCTCTAGAACTATTAGAAGAAAAATATTTGAGAAGGTTGAGTCTTTTGGTATAGCTGAAATAAAGAAGTTTTCTACAGCTAGTTTAATTACTCGTACTACAAATGATGTTTCTCAAATAGAAATGTTATTAGCTATGGGATTACAATTATTAGTAAAAGCTCCTGTAACTGCAGTATGGGCATTATTAAAGATTATTGGTAAGAGTGGAGAATTATCTTTAGTAACATTTGCTGGAGTAGTTATTATAGTAGTAACAAATATGATTATTATAATGATAGTATCTCCTAGATTTGAAAAGATACAAAAACTTACTGATAAGATTAATGGAGTAGTAAGAGAAAATATTACTGGTATTAGAGTAATACATGCTTTTAATGCGGAAAAGTTCTCTGAGAATAGATTTAATAATGTTAATGAAAAACTTACTGGTATTCATTTAACTATTACTAAGACATTTGCTTTAATGGATCCTGTAATGACATTTGTAATGCAATCCCAATCATTAGGAATATATGTAGTAGGTGCATATCTAATTATTAATGCTGGAATGATGGATAAAATTAATTTATTTAGTAATATGGTAGTATTCTCAAGTTATGGAATACAAGTAATATTCTCATTCCTAATGCTTACAATGATATTTATGTTTTTACCTAGAGCTAAAGTATCAGCAGAACGTATTAATGAAGTATTAGAAAGTGATATTTCAATCATATCTGGTAAATTTAAAGGTAAAACAAGTGAAACAGGAACAGTAGAATTTAAAAACGTAAGTTTCAAGTATCCTGATGCTGATGAATACCTATTAAAGAATATTAGTTTTAAAGTAAATAAAGGAGAAACAATTGCTTTTATAGGATCTACTGGTAGTGGTAAAAGTACTCTAATAAATCTAGTACCTAGATTATATGATGCTACTGATGGAACAGTATTAGTAGATGGAGTAGATGTAAAAGAATATGACTTACATGAATTAAATAATAGAATAGGTTATATTCCACAAAAAGCAGTAATGTTTACTAAAACAGTAGAAGAAAATGTAGCTTATGGAGATAATGGAAAAGGAAAACCATCTTTAGAAAAAGTAAAAGAAGCTATTAAAATAGCTCAAGGTAAATCTTTTGTAGAAAAGATGGAAGATAGTTATGAAGCTCATATAGCTAGAGGCGGAACTAATATATCTGGAGGTCAAAAACAAAGATTAAGTATTGCTAGAGCTATAGCAAGGGATCCTGAAATCTATATTTTTGATGATTCATTTAGTGCCTTAGACTACCAAACAGATTTAAAACTAAGACAAGAATTAAAAAAATATATGAAAGATGCAACTACCATGATAGTAGCTCAAAGAATTGGTACTATTATGAATGCAGATAAAATAGTTGTTTTAGATAAAGGGGAGTGTGTTGGAGTAGGTACTCATAAAGAATTATTAAAGTCTTGTGATGTATATAAAGAAATTGCTTTATCACAACTAAGTGAGGAGGAATTAGCTAATGCATAGACAAAAAGAAGTAGAAAAAGTAAAAGACTTTAAAGGTACTTTACTAAGAATATTTAAAAGTTTAAAAGCATGGAAATATGTTTTAGTAATATCTTGTATATTAGCAATGGTATCTGCAACACTATCTACCATATGTCCAAATAAATTGGCAGATCTAAGTGATGTAGTAACTGAAGGAATTAAACCGAATATATCTAAAATAGAAGAAATAACTAAAAAAGTAATGGGTAATGTAACTCATAAAGATTTAAAAATAGATGGAGTAGTAATAACTACTGAAGACCAATATAAATATGTAGAAATAATAAGTTCTATAGATAAAGATTCAGACAATGAAACATTAATTAAAAAACTAGATGAAATGCCTAAATCAATTAAAACTTTAGTAGCTCCAAAAATGAATGAAAGGGCATTAAAAGAGAAAGCAATAGTCTTAGCAATTATCTGTGTACTACAATCTTTATTCTCATACATTGTAGGTATAATGATGAGTTATGTAGGAATAGGTTATTCTAGAAAACTAAGAAATCAAATTAATAAGAAGATTAATAGATTACCATTAAGATACTTTGATACTCATGAAACAGGAGATGTCTTATCTCGTGTTACTAATGATGTAGATAGTATTGGAATTAATATGAGTAATAATATTACTTCTCTTGTTGCAAATATCACATTATTCTTAGGTAGTATAGTAATGATGTTTGTAACTAACTATATAATGGCAATTACTGCTATAGTTGCTAGTATATTTGGATTTATGGGATCATTTATAATATTAAAGAAAAGTCAAAAATACTTTGTATCTAGACAAAAAGAATTAGGTAAACTAAATGGTCATATAGAAGAAATATTCTCAGGACACAATGTAGTAAAAGCTTATAATGGTGAAGAAGAAGCATTAACTGAATTTGATAAGATAAATAATAGATTATATAACTCAAATCGTAAGAGTCAATTCTTATCAGGTATTATGCAACCATTAATGAACTTCATAGGTAGTTTTGGATTCGTAGCTGTATGTATTGTAGGAGTACTTCTAGTAATGAATAATCAAACTACATTTGGTGTAATAATAGCATTCATGATTTATATAAAACTATTTACTAATCCATTATCACGTATAGCTCAAGCAATGACTACAATGCAATCTATTGCCGCAGCAGCAGAACGTGTATATGAATTTGAAGATGCAGAAGAAGTATCTGATGAAAGTAATTTAAAAGATACTTTAGATAAATCAAAAGTAAAAGGAAACATTGAATTTAAGAATGTTAAATTTGGTTATGATGAAAATAAAACTATAATTAAAGACTTCAGTGCTAAAGTAAAAAATGGTGAAAAAATAGCTATAGTAGGTCCAACAGGTGCTGGTAAAACTACTATGGTAAACTTATTAATGAAGTTCTATGAAATTAATAGTGGAGATATTATTATAGATGGTAAATCTATTAAGGATTTATCTAGAGAAAATATTCATAATTTATTTACTATGGTATTACAAGATACATGGTTATTTGATGGAACAGTAAGAGAAAACTTAATATTTAATAAGAAACATGTATCAGATGAAGAACTATGGAAGATATGTAAAACAGTAGGAATAGATCACTTTATTAAAACTTTACCTGGTGGAATGGATTCTAAAGTAGGAGATAATGAAAATGTATCTTCTGGACAAAAACAATTACTTACAATAGCTCGTGGTATGGTAGAAGATTCACCATTCTTAATACTTGATGAAGCAACATCTAATGTAGATACAAGAACTGAAGAATTAGTACAAAAAGCTATGGATAAATTGACTCAAGGTAAAACAAGTTTTATAATTGCTCATAGATTAAGTACTATTAAAAATGCAGACTTAATTCTTGTAATGGATGAAGGAAATATAGTAGAGCAAGGAACTCATGAAGAACTATTAAAGAAGAATGGTTTCTATGCAAACTTGTATAATTCTCAATTTCAAAAATAGGAGGTATATATGGAAAAGTATTGTGATAAATGTGGTACAAAACTAAATGAAGATGCAGCATTTTGTTCTAAATGTGCTAATCCAGTTAATGGTACTACAGTAACTCAAGCTAAATCAAAAATAGGTGCAGGATTATTTGGAATATTCCTAGGTAGTTTAGGAATACATAACTTTTATTTAGGATATAATAGTAAGGCTATTGCTCAATTACTATTAACTGTAATAGGTTGGTTAGTATGTGGTATAGGTCCAATAGTCGCATCTATTTGGGGATTAATTGAAGGCATTGAAATACTAGCAGGTTATATTAAAACAGATGCCAATGGAGTACCACTAGTTGATTAATTAAATATACTATGGTATAATTATATACATGAGGAGATACTTTAATAGGTTAAGATTAAGTGTATCTTCTTTTTTTATGTCTTTACAAAAGTAAACTAATATTATACAATATAAATAGAGAAGCTAATCTGATTCAAACAGATGCTCTCTTTCGAGTTGGCATCCGAAAAATCATTTTCGGATGTTTTTATTTACATTAATATTACAAATATTAAAGAAATTAATAGAATAATGATGAAAAAATAAGAAAACTCTCGTTTAGTCATATTATCTACCCCCTTTCACTAACCGAACCCGCCTAATGAAAGAGAAACATCTTCAAACTAGCTTCTATTATATTATTAGAAAAAAATTAATCTTCCCAACTAAAAATTAACAATTTATTAAACTTGTTTTTTGAGAGTACTTAGTATATTGAATTTAAATAAATTACTAAGAGAAAAATTAAAATTCAAAATAATAGTTAATTAAAATAATAAAATTAAGAGTTTTACATAAAATAGGAATGATGATAAAACATTGTTCACGGAGGGGTTTTATGTTAATAATTGGATTAATTTTATTATTTTTTTTATTACTTTTTATATTCTGTACATTAAAAGTAGCTGGAATGTCTGATGAAGTAATAGAAAATATTGAAAATAGTTAGTATTTTCAGTATTTTTTTAGTATAATAAATGTTGGTGAGAAGTATGAAAAGAAGTGAAGTAGATCGTAGTAAATTATCTCCTATGATGCAACAATATATGGAGATAAAAGATAAATACGAAGATTGTATTATTTTCTTTAGATTAGGCGATTTCTATGAAATGTTTTTTGATGATGCAATTTTAACTTCTAGAATACTTGAATTAACTTTAACAGGTAAACAAGCTGGTCTTGATGAAAGAGTACCAATGTGTGGTATTCCTCATCATGCATATGCAGCTTATGTAGATGAACTAATAGATAAAGGTTATAAAGTAGCTATTTGTGAACAACTAGAAGATCCTAAAGAGACTAAAGGAATGGTCAAAAGAGATGTCATTCAAGTAGTAACTAAAGGTACTAAAATGGATTCTAATATTGATTCTAAATCAAATAACTATATAGCTAATATTTATGACTTTGGTTATTGTTTTGGTATAAGTTACGCCGATATATCTACTGGAGAAGTATATGCTACTTTAGTAGAAGGTGAATCTGATAGAGTACTAAAAGAAATATCTAAATTAGGATTTAGAGAAGTAATAGTAAATGATACTATAGATAGAGAAATAGTAGAGAAATTAAGAACTAATTTAGAATGCTTAGTAACTATAGAAAAAGCAGAATTAGAAGATCCTGATTACTCTTATATTTATAAAGATATAGAAGATATAAGATTAGTAAATACTATAAAACACTTATTATATTATGTAATAGAAACTAAAAAAGGAGATCTTCATCACTTACAACCATGTAATGTATACAAGTCTTCAATGTACTTAGAATTTGATTCTAATACTAAGAAGAATCTAGAATTAGTAGAAACTATAAGAAATAGAGAAAGACAATATAGTTTATTATGGTTACTAGATAAATGTAAAACTGCTATGGGAAGTCGTTATTTAAAAAATACTATTCTAAACCCACTAACAGATAAGAAATTAATTGAAAAAAGATATGATATGGTAGCACTTCTTTCTACTGAATTTATCTTAAGAGATGATCTTATTAAATCATTAGATAATATCTATGACTTAGAAAGATTAGTAGGAAGAATTACTTATGGTAATTTAAATGCTAAAGATTTACTTCAATTAAAAACAAGTTTAAAAGAATTACCTAATATTAGTAAAATATTAAAAGAATTGAAATATGATAAAGAAATAGAAACATTTGATGAAGTATATTCCTTATTAGAAAAATCTATCTCAGAAGATGCTCCTTTTACTCTACATGAAGGGCATTTAATTAAAGAAGGATATAATACTGAATTAGATGAATTAAAGAAGATTAGTAGTGGTTCCAAGGATTATATTCTTGAGTTAGAACAACAAGAAAAGCAAAGAACTGGTATTAAGAACTTAAAAGTAGGATTTAATAAAGTATTTGGTTATTATATAGAAGTAAGTAAAGGACAATGTAATTTAGTAAAAGATGAATATGGTTGGGAAAGAAAACAAACTTTAGCTAACTGTGAAAGATTTACTACACCTTTATTAAAAGAAAAAGAAAATATAATATTAGGTGCCGAAGAAAAGATTATTTCTTTAGAATATAAATTATTTATGGATATAAGAGAAGTTGTAAAGAGATTCGTATCTAATTTACAAAAAACAGCTAAAGTAATTAGTGAAATAGATATGTTACAATCATTCTCAATTGTATCAGATCTATATAAATATACTCGTCCTACAATTACTAATGATAAGACATTAAAATTAATAGATTGTCGTCATCCAGTAGTAGAACAAGTAATGAAAGATAAATATATTCCAAATGATATAGTAATGGATAAAACTACTAGTATATTATTAATTACTGGTCCTAATATGGCTGGTAAAAGTACATATATGAGACAAACTGCTATTACAGTAATAATGGCTCAAATGGGATGCTTTGTACCATGTTCAAGTGCATCTTTACCAATCTTTGATAAGATATTTACTCGTATTGGTGCTAGTGATGATCTTGTTTCTGGTGAATCTACTTTTATGGTAGAAATGAAAGAAGCGAATTTCGCTATCTCAGAAGCTACTGAAAATAGTTTAATACTATTTGATGAATTAGGTAGAGGTACTGCTACATATGATGGTATGAGTCTTGCTCAAGCAATATTAGAATACTTACATGATAAAATAAAAGCAAAAACTATGTTTTCTACTCATTACCATGAATTAACTATCTTAGAAAAAGATTTAAAACATCTAAAGAATGTTCATGTATCTGCAGTAGAAGAAAATGGTAAAATAACATTCCTACATAAAGTTAAAGCTGGAGCTGTAGATAAAAGTTATGGTATTCATGTAGCTAGTCTAGCTAAACTACCAAGTAGTTTAATAGAAAGAGCTAATGATATCTTAAATGTCTATGAAAAGAAAAATGTAAAGAAAGAAGTATTTACACAAACAAGTTTATTTGAATATAATGAAGAAGACTTTAATAATAAACCAAGTAAAATAGAAGAAAAACTAGAAGAAATTAATCCATTAGAAATGACTCCAATGGAAGCATTAAATTATTTATATGATTTAAAGAAAGATTTAAATGATAAAAAGTGATATAATAAAACTAGAATTAAAGAGGTGACTTATGAAAAATAGAAGTGAATTACGTGAAGTAATAATGAAAGTTTTATACCAAATAGATATGTTTAATGAAGCTAAAGTAGATTATGATTTAAATGATCTTATTAAAGAACAATTAGAAGTAGAAAATAGTTTTGTTAATGATTCTATCAATGGCATATTAACTAATAGAGACAAAATAACTGAGTTGGCAAACAAATATCTAAACGAATGGAGTCTAGATAGATTAAACAAAGTAGACCAAGCAATCCTTTCATTAGGTATTTATGAGTTAATGTACACTGATACTCCTTCAGTAGTATCTATAAATGAAGCTATAGAATTATCTAAAAAATATAGTGATGAAAAAGTAACTAAAATGATTAATGGAGTATTAGATAAAATCTATCACGAAGAAGAAAAATAAAAAGTTGGAGGGTTTATATGAATGATAAATATATTACAGTAACCCAATTAACTAGATATATAAAGTATAAAATAGATAATGATGTAAACTTAAATGAAGTGTTTTTAAAAGGTGAAATAAGTAACTTTAAAGCACATAGTAGAGGTCATTTCTATTTTACTTTAAAAGATGAAAATTCGCGTATTAATGCTATTATGTTTTCATCCCAAACTAGTAAAATAAAATTTATGCCTGAAGATGGTATGAAAGTACTAGTAACAGGTAAAATATCAGTATTTGAAGCTAATGGAGCTTACCAAATATATGTAAGTGATATGTTAGAAGATGGTGTAGGTAATTTATATATAGCCTTTGAACAATTAAAAAAGAAACTTGAAGAAGAAGGATTATTCAAAGATATCTATAAGAAACCAATACCTAAGATACCTACAAGAGTAGGAGTAGTAACAGCCCCAACAGGAGCAGCTATTAAAGATATAATATCTACTATTAAAAGACGTTGGCCACTAACAGAAATATATTTATTCCCAGCACTTGTTCAAGGTGCTGAAGCAAAAGAAGATATTGTTAGACAAATTAAAAAGGCTGACTCATATAACCTTGATACATTAATAGTAGGACGTGGTGGAGGATCTATCGAAGACTTATGGGCATTCAATGAAGAAATAGTAGCAAGAGCTATATTTGAATGTAATACTCCAGTAATTTCTGCTGTAGGTCATGAAATAGATTTCACAATAGCTGACTTTGTAGCTGACCTTCGTGCTCCAACACCAACAGGAGCTGCTGAAATGGCAGTACCACAACTAACTGATGTAGCTAATTACTTAAAACAAATAAATATAAGATTAGAAAATACTATTTTAAATAAAATTAAAAGTAATAGAAGAAAACTAGATGATATTAAAAATAGTAATATCTTTAAAAATCCAATAATGATCTATCAAACAAAAGAAATGATATTTGATAGTTTAATAGAAAAATTAAAGTTTAATATGATTAATCTAACTAATGTTAAAGAAAAAGAACTAATTAGATTAAAGAATTCATATGTACTTAAAAAACCATACCAAATATTAGATAAGAAGAGTAATAAGTATCTTCAATTAATATCTAAACTAGAAACATTATCTCCATTACTAACACTTAAAAGAGGTTATGCAATAACTAAGAAAGATAATAAAGTAATAAGTAGTGTTAAAGGTATTAATAAAGGAGATAAATTAGATATAGAATTAACTGATGGTATTATAAATACTGAAGTAATATAGGAGGAAAATATGGCTGAAAAGAAAGAATTAAGTTTTGAAGAAAGCTTAGAAAAATTAGAAGAAATAGTTAAGAAACTAGAAGTAGGAGATGTAGCACTTGATGATGCAATTAATGAATTCAATAATGCTATGAAACTTGCTAAAACATGTGATGAAAAATTAAAGAAGGCTGAAGAAGCAATCACAAAACTAGTTAAAGATAATGGAGAAGTAGTAGACTTCCAAGTAGAAGAGTAGTTGACACATTCTTGACATTTCAATACTTTTATGGTATAATTATATACAGTTAAAGGGGAGTAGCCAATATATATATTCCACCAAGACAAAGTGAAAACTTTTGGAATATATAGTACTCTAAAAAGTATATGCAAGACCTTTAAGAATCTGAAATTCTTAGAGGTCTTTTTCTATCCTCTAAGAAAGTAATAGGGGGTGAGATATATGAAAGATAGAGATTTCGATATGGAAAAAACAAAATTAGCAGGAGGATTATTAGGAATAGGATCTGTTGTTGTAGCAGCTACTATAGGTACTTGTATAGGATTAGCTATAGGAAAGAATAGTGTTAAAACAAAAGAAGGTCAAATGCAACCTACAGAAACATATATTGAAGCAACAGAAGAAACTAACATTGCAGATCAATTAATTAGCACAGCTCAACAAGGAGAAGAAAAAACATTTGAAAAAGGAGAACATTATATTTGTGTTAGAATACCACATCATAGTAAATATTTAGGTATAAACAATCCAAATGAAAATGATGAATTAGATGTATTTGCAATTAATAATATACCTGAAGGCTATGAAATATATTCAATTACACCATATACTAGTAAAGTAGGTAGTGGATCTTCAACAGCTGGATATGATGTTTGGTTAGTAAATACAGAAAAAGTAAAAGTAATAGCTACATATAATAATCAAATTAAACAATATGGTTATTATACATTTGGTAAAGTAGTAGAAAAAGAAAAACAATTAATTAAATAAATAAAGGAGTGATAAAAATGAAGTACTATGAAATTATAAATTTTATGAGAAAACATAAAGATGAACCTGATTTAGTAAAAAAACTTATAGAAAAAAATATAGATCCAAAAGAAGCATTATTTAGTTGTTACATATCAAAAATTCAAGTATTCTTAAGAGAAAGGGAAAAAGTGATAGAATCCTTAATTTCATATATTGAATTTATGACTAATAATGAATGGAAGTTAGTGGACAGAAGAGTATTTATAAAAAAACTTGATAATCCAAATGAAGAATGTAGAATACCAAGAAACAAACATGAATTTAGAGAAATGAAAACAGAAGATATATCGAAAAGATGCACATTCCAACAAGCTATATTTTTGTATTGTTTCGAAGAAAAGTTAGAAGCATTAGGAAGTTTATTAGCAAGTCAAGAAGAATGTATAGTGTTTGCTGCTAATGTAGGTGGATTAAAAGATAAAGAAGATAAGGAATTAGTTCTTAAATTAGCAGAAGAACTAAAAATGTTAGATTCTGAAGGAGATAAAATAATTAATAAACAAAAGTAATAATTTTAACTATTGCTATGATTATAGAGAAGTATGAAAATACTTCTTTTTTGTTGATATAAAAGGAAAAAGTGTCAAAAAAAGTAAACATCGTTGCCAATTTACATTTTCTTCGTTATAATAAAATATGTGGAAACATAGGAGTGATAAGAATGTCAGCAAAATATGATGCGTCATCCATTAAAATACTTGAAGGATTAGAGGCAGTTAGAAAACGTCCAGGTATGTACATTGGATCTACTGATAAAAGAGGTCTACATCATCTTATTTGGGAAATAGTAGATAACTCAGTAGATGAAGCTATTAATGGATATGGTGATTACATTAAAATTATACTTCATAAAGATGGTTCAGTATCAGTTGAAGACCATGGTCGTGGTGTACCTACAGGTATGCATGAATCAGGAAAAAGTACTCCAGAAGTAATATATACAGTACTTCATGCTGGAGGTAAATTCGAGTCTGATGGATATAAAGTATCAGGAGGACTTCATGGTGTAGGTTCATCCGTAGTTAATGCATTATCTAAATGGATGGAAGTAACTATTAGACGTGATAAAGAAGAATCATACATAAGATTTGAAAATGGTGGTCATGTAGCTGTTCCATTAAAAGTAATAGGAACTACTAATAGAACTGGTACTACAGTTAGATTCATGCCAGATGATGAAATATTTTCAACTACACATTTCTCATTCACTACTGTATGTGAAAGAATGCAAGAAAGTGCATTCTTATTAAAAGGTATTACTATAGAAGTACAAGATGAAGAAGATGGAAGAGAAGCTAAATACTGTTATGAAAGAGGTATAGAAGAATTTGTTGAAGAATTAAACAAAGGCAAAACAACTCTTCACAAGGTATTAACCATCAGTGGCAATAAAGATAAAATCGATGTAGAAATCTCAATGCAATATACAGATACTTATAATGAAAACATAGTATCTTTCGTAAATAACGTTAAAACAATAGATGGTGGTTCTCACGAAGTAGGATTTAAAACAGCCTTAACTCGTGTATTTAATGACTATGCAAAAGCAAACGGATTTGTTAAAGGAAAAGATAAAGCTTTTGAAGGTAGCGATGTTCGTGAAGGATTAACTGCTATTATAAGTTTAAAAATTCCTGAAGGTATTCTTCAATTTGAAGGACAAACTAAAGGAAAACTTGGAACTCCTCAAGCTAAAAATGCTGTAGAAAATATTGTTACAGATCAATTAAGAGTTTATTTAGAAGAAAACAAAGCAATAGCTACAGATATAATTAATAAGAGTTTAAGAAGTAAAATAGCTAGAGAAGCTGCAAGAAAAGCAAGAGAAGAAGCAAGAAAAGGTACAAAGAAAAATAATAAAGAAAGATCACTTTCAGGAAAACTTGCTCCAGCACAAAGTAAAGATAAAACTAAAAAAGAATTATTCCTAGTCGAAGGTGATTCAGCAGGTGGTAGTGCTAAACAAGGTAGAGATAGACTTTATCAAGCTATTCTTCCTTTAAGAGGTAAGGTTCTTAATACTGAAAAGACTAAAGAAGATGAAATTCTAAAGAATGAAGAAATTAATACAATGATTTATACAATTGGAGCTGGTTATGGTTCTAACTTTGATTTAGATGATTGTGAATATAGTAAAGTAATAATCATGTCCGATGCCGATGAAGATGGTGGACATATTCAATGCTTACTTCTAACATTCTTCTATAGATATATGAAACCATTAATTGAAGATGGTAGATTATTTGTAGCTTTACCACCATTATTTAAAATACAAAGTGGTAAAGACGTTGAATATGCTTACACAGTAGAAGAAATGAAAGAAAAATCTAAAGGTAAAAAATGTGATATTCAAAGATATAAAGGTCTTGGTGAAATGAATGCCGATCAACTTTGTGAAACAACTATGAAACCAGGAAGTAGAACATTAATAAGAGTAAATATAGAAGATGCACAACTTGCAGAAAAACGTGTATCAATTCTTATGGGAGATGACGTACCACCTCGTAAAGAGTGGATTGAAGAAAACGTAGAATTCTCTCTAGAAGATGATTATGAAATAGCAAATTAAATAAGAAAGTAGTGGTAACATGCCAAAAAAGAAAACTGATACAGAAATGGTAATTGAAAAGATTTTTGATTATACTCTAGAAGATATTATGGGAGAACGTTTTGGATCTTATTCTAAATATATTATTCAAGATCGTGCTATTCCTGATGCTAGAGATGGTTTGAAACCTGTTCAAAGACGTATATTATATTCAATGAATAAGGAACATAACACATACGATAAGGGATACCGTAAGTCAGCAAAAACTGTTGGTGACGTTATCGGTAATTACCATCCACATGGTGATACTTCAATCTATGATGCCATGGTTCGTATGTCTCAACCTTGGAAAACAAGATTACCTTATATCGATATGCATGGTAATAATGGATCTATTGATGGAGATTCACCTGCTGCTTATCGTTACACTGAAGCACGTCTATCTAAGATAAGTAACGAAATGCTTCGTGATATTGATAAAGACACAGTAGAATTTGCACCTAACTTTGATGATACAACAATAGAACCAACTGTACTACCAGCAAGATTTCCTGCATTATTAGTATATGGTGCTCAAGGTATTTCTGCTGGTTATGCTACTAATATTCCACCTCATAACTTAGGTGAAGTAATAGATGCAACAATTC
>CAMOXZ010000015.1 GCA_946629545.1 uncultured Caryophanales bacterium
CTAGCATATTGCCATCCACTTTTTAAAGCTCCATTTACTCTACTATAAAAATATAATTTATCATCTAGAGTAATGAATCCTTTATGCATTATACCGTTTTCATTAAAGTAATAATTCTTTCCACCTATATTTTGTCTTCCTTTTATTACTTCTCCATCACTTTTTTGGTACCATGCTCCTTCACTAGCATATTGCCATCCACTTTTTAAAGCTCCATTTACTCTACTATAAAAATATATTTTCCCATCTTCTTCAATAAAGCCTGTCTTCATAATACCATTATCATCAAAATAGTATTTCTTACCATTTATTACTTGTTTTCCTTTTAGTACTTCTCCATTACTATTTTGATACCAAGTTCCTTCACTAGCATGTTGCCAACCTGTTTTTAGAGCTCCATCTATTCTACTAAAGAAGTATAATTTACCATCTATTTCTTTAAATCCTTTATACATTACATCTTCTTCATAGTAGTATTTTCTACCATCTTTTATGACAATACCATTTTGGAGTCCTAATACTTTAATTGGAATACATAATATCATTAATAAAATAATTAGTAATACTTTATTTTTCATTATTTACTCCTTTCATTTTCTTTTTACTACTTTTTTAATTATGTTTAATGGTTTATCTACCATTTTCCATCTTTTACTATTATAAATAATTTTTAGTCTATCTTCTAGTTCAGTATTTTTGTATCTTAATCTAGCTAGTTCTTTATTAGCTCTTATAAGTTCTTTTTTCATTATTTCATTTTTAATTGAATCAATTACATTAGCTAATCCATACTCATATATTTTTGGTGTATATTCTTTTCTATTTATATCACACTCTATTTGTTTTGAATAAGCAGGATTATACTTATTTAAATCATCAAAACTACCTGGTTCAATATCTGCATATTTTTCGATATTAATACTATCAAAGAATTTCTTACCATGTTCTGTATTTATTATTAATGCAGATACACCATTTGGATCAAAGAAGTCTTTCTTAGATACTTCTATTCCCCAATAATCAGCTATAATTAAATCTGCGATATTATTATTACCTTTATATTTACATGAATAACAACTATCACGTATTATTACATTCTTAAGATATAAGAACATTAAATCATCACTTAAGAAATCAACTACTTTTTTTGATTTATTAACTCTATATGAAACACTAGATACTGTCCATGAATTAGGTCTTTTATTTCTAAAACACCAATTTGTTACTTTAGAGTGATATTGATTTTCTAAATCTTTTAAATGAATTTTTAATATTTTATCACTTATTACTCCATGACAAATAACTGATACTGTTATTAGGTTTTTATAGTCTTTACCTAAGTATGCTTTTATTGCACCAATTTGACAAGGTGTTCCAGAGAATAATACTGTTTTGCCTTTATTCAAATCATTCATTATAGTTTTATAAGTTTCAATTATATTACTTTGAATATATTTTGAACCACGTATTCTATTTAAATCTGATCCTTTAGTAATACGAACGTGTTTTGTTTTATTATTAATCATTTCACATCCATATACTATACCTTTTTTCTCTAAAACTTTTCTTGATAGAATACTAAATGCTCCACCAGATGTAGATTCTTGTCTTTCTTGTAGGTTCTTATTCTTTAAAGCATATATTTCTTTTTGAAATTCTTTTACTGTTTTTTTATTTAATACTGGGCAAGTTCTACGACATTTATTACAGTGAATACATTTCTTTAAATCTATTTTTGGATAAATAAATCCTTCTTCATTCTTTACCATTTTTATAGCATTAACTGGGCATATTTCACTACATAGTCCACAACCAATGCATTTATTTTTATCACATACATATTTCTTTTCTAATTGATTTAATTTTTTAATTACTTTATCAAATATACTTGATGCTTCTCGTATAATACTTGGCATTTGATTTTGAAGAGTTGTTTTTATTTTATTTTTATTCTTATCTATATATTTAAATTTTTTAATTAAGTTTTCTGAGTTTAATTCAGTAGTATCAATTACATAATTATCATAAGTACCAAATAAGTCTTTAGCTATACCTTTTGCTTTTACACTATAACCTATTACTAGTGTTGGTACACATGTTGAATATGCAGCAATTGATGCATGTGTTCTAGCTGTTACTACTAATTTACTTTTTGAAATTATATATTTTAATTCTTGGCAATCATATTTATCTTCTTCTAAGAATACTTTCTTATTATTAGAAAAATCATTTTTTATTTCTTGTAGAATATCAAGATCATTACAATCTTCTGTAGTTACATGTGGTAATAAACATACTGAATATTTTGTATTTTTTAATATGTAATTGATTAAGCTAATTATGGCATCATAATTATCTTTATTCTTTATAGTTAATGGTGAAACATTTAATACTACATAATTATTATTCTTTTTATACCAATCATTTAATTCTACTTTTTTCATTTTTAAAGAAAATGCTGGGTCTTTAGCAAATATAATTTTTTCTGGATCAACATAACCTTTTATAGCATTTAGTGTTAAACTTTCTCTTATTACTAATACATCAAAGTTATTAAGATTATTTATTAATTCTAAGTCATCTAATTCTTCAAATAAAGATGATCCCCAAAGAACTGTTTTTTTACCTAGTTCATTACTTTTTTCATCTAAAGCATATAACCAATTACATGGTTGGTAACAATAATTATCTCCACCTACTGATATACATATATCAGATGCTTCCATTTCTTTAACAACATCATTTTGATATAAAAGTTCAAAGTTGTGATAATCATATGGAATACCTTGATATTTTTTTTCTAGTTTTAATTCTTCTTGTGTTAGATTATTAATTTTATAGTGATCAATATATTTTACTCTATCATTATAAAAGTTTGTATTATATGGTAAATCATAACTTGCAATACTCATATCATATTTAGATGCATCTATTTGATTTAAAGTAGAATTAACAATAGCTTCTACTCCTCTATTCTTATATGTACTTACACCATATAATAAAATTCTTTTCTTAGTTTCTTTCATTGATTATCACCACCAATCAATACTCAATTTTATTATAACAAATATTTATTTTATATAAAAGAAAAATAAGCGTTTTATCGCTTATTTAAATATTATTTTATATATTAATCTAAATGTAGCAGGAATTGCTTTTACAAAGAATTTTAACGTTTGAATAAATTCTCTAAAAGTACGTTTAATTCCTCTTAAGAATTCAAATATTTTATCAGCATCATGTTTAGCATATTTTTTAAATAAGAATACTCTTAACTTACTTACTTTATCTCTTTTATTTCTTGGTTCATATCCTTCATATGACATACCAAATGTGTTTACTACATAATACTTAACAAAATAGAAATATGATTTAGTAAGAGCTTCTACTGCAAAGTTATAATCTATATAACCATGTGGGAATCCTTTAGTATTTTTTTCTTTATCAATATTCTCTTCAATAATCTTTTCAAATTTCTTAACCATTAAATTATATGAGAAACCTTGTTGGATCTTCTTACGACAATTAGATTTAATTTTATCTAGATTATTAATTACTCTATCTACTTCAGTTACATATTCATTTATTTCTCTATCAAATAATCTAGCTGATGCTTTTTCATTATAGTGAACTATTCCACCTACTGTATCATCAATAAGTTCAGTTTGTCCACCAACATCAGTAGATACTACAGGTACTCCCATAGCTAAAGATTCATATGAAGTTAAGGCTAATCCTTCAAGTGAAGAACAGTTTATTGTGATATCACTTACTTTATAAACTTCTTCTGAATTAGATACCATTCCTAGTAGTCTAAAATTATCATCAACTAATCTTTCTACTTTTTTCATTAATGGTCCATCTCCACCAATTAAGAAATAAGTATCAGGATGTTTTTCATGAATTCTTTTACAAATTTCTACAAACATCTCTGGTCTTTTTTCTATAGATAATCTAGCTATCATAGAAATAATAGTTTTATCTTTAGGAAGATTATATTTTTCTAATAACTCTTCTTTATTATATTTATTAGGATTAAATCTTTCATCATCTGTACCTATATAAAGAGTTTTAACATCTTCCTTTTTATAATCTCTTTCTAATTGTTTCTTAGTAAAGTTATTACATACATAAGTATTTGAAAGATACTTATCTACATCCATTGTACATCTACCAAATCCTTCTCTAGGATCAGCTAAATCTATAGAATGAATATAATCTATAAATGGAACAGTTGGATATTTTCCTTTTAGATATGGAACCATATAATAACCATATTGACTATTACTTATAACTACCATATCGATATTTCTACTTTCCATTAAGTGATCTACAAAGTTTATATAAGAATTTCTATCTAAGAAAGAAGACATATCATATACACATTCTGTGTATTCTTTAAAGTCTTGAGCTAGTTTATTTATATTAGGTGTAGTTGTAGCTATTAGTGCATTATACTTAGTTTTATCTAGTCTCTTAATTAATTCTAAGTTAAAGTAATCTGCTCCACCTACTACCATCCATGGGAATATAAATAAGATATTTTTTCTTTTATCTTTTCTTTCATATTTTGGTAGTACCATGTTTCTTTCATTTACAGTATCATATTTACTTCCTTCACGAGGAAATTGAATTATTTCTACATTATTCTCTATTTGTTTAGCTGTTTCATTAACATACTTCATAGCTTTTTTTCTATTTTTATTAGCTCTAGAGAATTCTCCTGTATTACTTGTACGATACCAGAATAATTTATCACTTACTCTTATTGGAATCTTACCAGCTTTTAATAGTTTTAACCATAAGTTCCAATCTTCATACATACCTTTTTCTTTTAGGCCAAAGCAACCTACTTCTAGTAAATCACTTTTCTTAACCATTGAACTTATACATATAACATTTTCCACCATTTCTCTTTCGATAGTTAACCATTGTTCCCAAATAAATTCTCTATCTCCAAAGTTAACCATAGATGTATAAGCAAATGATGCTTCAGGATGTGTTTCAAGTGTCCAATATAAACACTCTAACATTGTCTTTTCTATTAAATCATCACAGTCTAAGAAATAAATATATTTAGTTTCTTCATTAGCTTTAGATATACCATAATCTCTAGCTACTGAAGGTCCTCCATTTTCTTTATGAAATACTTTAATTCTTTTATCCATCTTTTCTACTTTAGATAATTCTTTTAAAGAGTCTGCATCTTTAGAACCATCATCTACTATGATCCATTCAAAGTATGGATAAGTTTGACTAAATATACAATTAGCTGTTTCTAAAAGAGTTTTTCCACCATTATAAAATGGAGTAATAATACTTATTGTTGGTTTTTCATTATTTTTTAATTTACCAAATGTTTCTATTTCTTTACCAGGTCTTTTTGTATAATCCATAATACGCCTCCATATCAACTCTATTTTTATTATATCAAAATATAATGTTTTATTCAAAATAAAAGAGTTATTTTACAACTCTTCTACAAATGTTTTTTCTAATTTCTTAAATATTAAATATCCTACAATTAATAGTATTACACTTAATCCACCCCAAATACCTAACCATTGTAGGTTTGGATCTTGATGATAGTATAGTACTGCTCTATAAGCTTCTACTAATACTGCCATAGGATTTACATACATTGCCCATTGGAATTTAGCAGGTAACATAGTTGGTAAATATACTATTGGTGTAGCATAGAATCCTAAAGTCATAGCTACTTGTACGAAATGAGATAAGTCATTTACAAATACTGTTACTGCAGATAATACTAAGTTAAATGCAAGTATTAATAAGTATTCAATTAATATAATTAATGGTAACCATACTAAATGAATTGAGAAACCTACTCCACTTACTAATATAAATACAAACATAATTAAACAAGTAATTAAGAAGTTAATTAATTGTGATGTAGTAACTGAAAATGGAATAATTTCTCTTGGAAAATATACTTTCTTTAGAATAGCTCCATTTTGTGTTACTGAGTTAGTTCCATTTTGAATTGCTGTTGTAAACAAGTTCCATGGAATTAAAGCAACAATCATAAATATTGTATAATTTTCTACATTAACTCTTAAGATATAAGGAAATACAAATGCATATACTGCAAGCATTAATAATGGATTTAAAAATGTCCATAAAACACCTAACCATGAACCTTTGTATTTACCTCTTATTTCTTTTTTAATGTTTGTTTTTAATAATTCTCTATATTGATATAATTCTTTAAATACGTTCATACAAATCACCCACAAACCCTTAGGTATTCTTTTAAGACATCATCAACTTCTCCATCTTGTCTTATTTCACCTTTATATAACCAAACTGCTCTATTGCAGAATTGTTTTACTTGATCCATATTGTGTGTAACTATTACTATTGTTTTACCTGAATCTTTTAATTCTTTTAGTTTTGCAAAACATTTATCTTGGAAATGTTTATCTCCTACTGCTAGAATTTCATCTATTAGAAGTATTTCTGCTTGTACATTGATAGCTACTGAGAAAGCAAGTCTCATATACATACCAGATGAATATGTTCTTACTGGGTTATCTATGAAATCTCTTAATTCAGAGAATTCAATTATTTCTTCTAATTTAGCATCTATTTCTTTTCTTGTTAAACCAAAGATTGAGGCATTGAAATAAATATTTTCTCTGCCTGTGAAATCATCATGGAATCCAGCACCTAATTCTAGTAAAGATGTAAGTTTACCATTAGTTATAATTTTACCTTTATTTGGATAAATTATTTTAGTCATTAATTTTAATAATGTAGATTTACCACTACCATTAGTACCAATTAATGCAACACTTTCACCTTTTTTAATATCTAGATTTATATCTTTTAATACATGTAAAATATGATTCTTTTCTCTATTCTTTTTAGAGAAGAATAGTAATTTCTCTTTTAATGTGTGTGCTTTATCATAGTATAATTTGAAATCTTTAGAAACATGATTTACTTTTATTGCTACATCTTTCTCCACAGTTATACCTCTTTTCATTTAATTAATTACACCTACTCTATATTATACTAATTTTAATAATAAAAAGTCAATGTATCCATTGACTTTATTAGTTCATAGAGTTATTGATTTTTCTTATTAAATCTTTGTAATTCTCTTTCTTTTTTATAATCTCCTAAGTATTTTATATAATCATATTCTGGTTCATATCCTAATTCTTCTTTTATATTAGTTATATCCATTACGAAATCATCACAATCTCTTTTTTCTGGACATTCTATAATTTTAGAAGTTTTATCTTTTGGACAAAATACTTTTATAATACCTTCTATTTGTTCTCTCATGGTTGTTTTTATACCAGTACCAGCATTATATATTCCACCATCTCTATCTACAAATAATGATTTAAATATCATTTGACATAAGTCTTTAACATAAATTATATCTTTACCTAAATCAGGATTACCCCATAATTCTAGATCTTCACCTTTAGTAGCTCTTTCATACATATAACGATATGAAATATATTTCTTTTCACCATCTACATAGTAATACATTTCAGGTGAATATAAATATATATTAGGTAATCTAAATATAAAATTCTTTAATCCATATATTTGGTGATAGCATTCTATTAAATCAACTGCACAACATTTAGTAACGTTATAAACAGCATGATCACCTGTAAATATAGGCTTTCTACTCCATTCTGGTTTTAATGGTTTTTTATCTTTTAAATAACCATTTAAGTCAGCCCATGTTTGTGTATAAACTATTCTATCAACTTTTGCTTCTTTACAATACTCTAATATATTTAATGTTCCTGATACATTAACATCAACATATTTTTGAGGATCATCTTTAGCTAGGTATGCAGGTAATACTCCTGCAAAGTCTATTACTGCTTTTATATTTTCTTTAGGAAGTTTATTAAAATCTTCTTTATTAGTAATATCTAACTGAATATATTCTCCATTATAAAAATCAAATGGATATTCTTTTTTTGTTCCTGTGGCAATTATTTCATATTTACTAGTATCTAGATTATTTAATAAATAATCAATCATGTACATTCCTAAATTACCAGCAGAACCAATTACTATTATTTTTTCTTTCATTTAATTCTCCTTATAGGCATCTTTATAATTGCCTGATAATATATCTTCTATCCAGTCTTGATGATTTACATACCAATCTACTGTTTCTTTTATACCATCTTCAAATTTATAACTTAATTCCCATCCTAATTCTTTTTCTGATTTTGATGAATCAATTGCATAACGTAAGTCATGTCCTGGTCTATCAGTTACAAATTCTATTAAATCTTCACTTTTACCTAAAGTTTTTAATATTGTTTTAACAACATCTAAATTTGTTCTTTCAGAGTGTCCACCTAAGTTATATACTTCTCCTACTTTTCCTTTATGAAGGATTAAATCAACTCCTACATTATGATCATGTACATGAATCCAGTCTCTTACATTTTCACCTTTTCCATATACTGGAACTTTTTCATTTTTTAAGGCTTTACTTATAATAACTGGAATTAATTTTTCTGGGAATTGATATGGTCCATAGTTATTTGAACATCTAGATATTGTGATAGGTAAACCATAAGTACGATAATATGCACCTACTAATAAATCTGCTCCAGCTTTACTTGAAGAATATGGGCTAGATGTATGTATAGGTGTTTCTTCTGTAAATAATAAATCTGGTCTATCTAATGGTAAATCACCATACACTTCATCAGTAGAAACTTGATGATATCTTTTTACTCCATATTTTTTAGAAGCATCCATTAATACTTGTGTACCAATGATATTTGTTTTTAAAAATATTTCTGGATTCTTTATAGAATTATCTACATGACTTTCAGCAGCAAAATTTACTACCCAATCAAATTTTTCTTCTGCAAATAATTTATCAACTAAGTCTCTATCAGTTATATTTCCTTTTACAAATTTATAATTTTTCCTACTTTCAAGATCTTTAATATTATTATAATTTCCTGCATATGTTAGAGCATCTAAACATACAAAATCGTAATCTTTATATTTATCTACCATATAGTATAAGAAATTACTACCTATAAATCCTGCTCCACCTGTTACTAATACTTTCATTATTTATCTCCTTCTGATTTAGCTATTCTCATTATATATTTTCCATAATTAGTCATTCTTAATTGTTCACCTAATTTTAATAATTGGTCTTTATCTATAAATCCTTGTCTATAAGCAATTTCTTCTAGACATGCAATATAGAATCCTTGTCTTTCTTGAACTATTTGAACAAATTCACTTGCTTGACTTAATCCTCTTGGTGTTCCTGTATCTAACCAAGCTACTCCTCTACCTATTTGAATTGCTTTTAATTTCTTTCGTTTTAAATATTCATTATTAACAGCTGTGATTTCTAATTCTCCTCTTGGAGAAGCTTCTATCTTTTTAGCTATTTCTATAACAGAATTATCATAGAAGTATAATCCTGGGACTGCTAGATTTGATTTTGGTTCTTTTGGTTTTTCTTCTAATGATATTACATTATTATTTTCATCTAGTTCTACAACACCAAAGTCTCTAGGATCTTCTACTGGGTACCCAAAGACAACTCCACCTTCTTTTAACCTAGCTGCTTCTTCTACTTTTTCTTCTAGAGTTGAACCATAGAATATATTGTCTCCTAGTATTAAACATACATTATCATCACCAATAAATTCTTCTCCTATTAAGAATGCTTCTGCGATACCTTTTGGTTCTTCTTGTGTTTTATAATAGAAGTTCATTCCTATGTCACTTCCATCTCCTAGAAGTTTGGCAAATTTACCAATATCTTCTGGAGTTGAGATAATTAATACATCTCTGATATCTGCTAGCATCAATATTGATAGTGGATAATAAATCATCGGTTTATCATACACTGGTAATAATTGTTTTGAAACAACTTCTGTCATTGGGTAAAGCCTTGTCCCTTTTCCTCCTGCTAAGATAATTCCTTTCATAATAACCTCCTATTCATCACTCTTAGAGTTTATATATTCTTCATATTCTTCTTCAAACATTATATCAGTACCCTTTTCTAACTTAAAGTACTTTACGACATCTTCTTCTATCCAATCAGATCCAGCTAATGGAGTAAATCCATATGCTTCATCTTTTGGTGCTACTAATACTAATATTTTTTCTTCATTTGCATTTTCTTTATATTGTTCTATTCTAATCATGTTTTCTGCATCTATTAGTTTATTTATTTTATAATTTCCTGTTATTATTATCCAATTATAAATTGATATAGCTGCTAATAATGATACAAATATAGTTAGATTAAGTTTTTTAGTACTAATTATTTTATTATCTTTTAAGAAATAGTTTACTGCAAAGTATGTTGCTATTAACATTAATCCTAATGCTGATGTTTTAAATAAGAATACAGTTGCTACTAAATATTCCCATCTTATATCTTTTTCTAATACATACTTAAATAAATATAATATTGCAGCGATAAATACTACTATAGATATTAATGTAGTACGTAATGGATGAGTTGGTGCCATCAACATTACTAATTGAGAAAAGATTCCACAAGATACTAATAATGTTAGTAATGAATCTTTATTCTTAATTGATATATATATTGTTTGCATAATCATGCAGATAACTGTAATTGTTGCAACTCCATATGGTACTAAAGATTTAATAGTAAATACTTTAGTAATTGATGTCATATATATGTTATTGAATAAGAAGAATTTACTTAAGAATTCACTATTAGTTGAAAGTACTGCTAGGGCTATATATAAACAATTATATATACATGTTAGCGACATTATAAATTTTAATTTTTCATTCTTTTCTTTCTTTAATATATAGTGTGTTACTAATATTAATAATGTTATTAGAAGGAATGTGAAGAATACTAATCCAAAGTATGGATACATTCTAAATCCAAAGAACACTCCATATAAACAATCTGCTTTATATAATACTTTTGAGAATAGTCCAAGTTCAGTAAATATACCTTGAGCAGACATTCTAGCACTATTACCTGGTGCAAAGAAGAATATTAAGTATCCTATTAATGTTAATACTGAAGATACTAAATAGAATTTAGGTATTTTGATTTTATTAACATATTTAGCAAAAAGCCATACTATTATTGAAATTAATACTACTACTGCTCCTGATTGAGCTGAACTCCATCCTCCAAAAAATGCTGCTAGTGGAAATATTACATAATCATATTTCTTTCTCATTTTTGGATAATATGTTCTTGTATAAATTAAGTATGTATAAAATAGTACTTGTAATGTTGTAAATACATAAGCAATTGATCCATCTAACCAATATATTGTTTCTCTACTTGTATAAATATTAATAATAAAGTAAAGTAACCATACTAATAATGCTGTTAATTCTTTATACTTACCATCTTTTAAATGAATAAACTTTACTGTAATAAGTATTATGGCAAACATTAAGAATAGTTCAACAAATAACCATAACTTAAATCCTATTGTTAGAATACTTATTACAATTAAGCCTGTCCATCCTCCACCCCAGTGAAGATAATTATATATAAAGTAATTCCAAGCACTTTGGAAACCACCTGCATTACTGTGTATTCCTAAAGTATAATCATCAGCATACATAATAACTTGATTTAATTGAACAAATAATAAAACTAATCCGGCTACTAAGATAGCTAAATATAATCTATTATCTTTTACATATTTAATTATATTTTTCATAAACACTCCTATAATGAATAAACTACTATTCCTATTATTATAAATATAATACCTAAAATAGTAAGCTTATTTATTTTTTCTTTTAAAAAGTAAATACTTAGTATTGGAACAAATATAAAACTTAATCCTTGAAGAATGCCACTCATAGTTAAGTTTACTCCCTTATATCCTATTAAAGTAAATACCATTGATAGTGCCATTAATGAGTATCCTATAATTGTATATTTATTTATATAGATATTCTTTAATTCTGCACCTTTCTTTAAAAGAATTTGACTGAAGCTAGCAATTAAAATTGATATTACAAACATTCCTATATATATCATTTTTCTTCAGCCTTCTTTCCTCCCACAATAGTAATCATAATACCTATTGTAGTTATGGTCATACCTATTATCATAGTTAATGATACATTTTCTTTAAATAATATAATTCCATATATAACATTCCATATAATTGTAGTACTTTTAAATAAATATGCTTTTGTTAGATCTACTTTTTTTAATAGCATTTGCCATAGTATTGAGAATACTCCTAGTACTCCAATAGAACATCCAAACAAAAATATTTTCCATATAATATTTTCTGTACTTGAAGCATACTTCATAAATATACTGGAAAATGGAAAAATAATATAAATTACTATAGCGAATAATATATCTTTTAGTTTCAAACTACCACCTATTTCTTATTATAAATTTTTCTTGCAATATAAAGAGGTCTCTCTTTTATTTGTGTAAATATATTACCTACGTATATACCTACTACTCCAATAACACTAATAATTATTCCACTCATAAAGCAAATAATTGAGATAAGACTTGTCCATCCTTGAGGAGTATTAGGATATACAAAGTGTCTTACAATAATATAAATTACTGCGATTAATGATAAAAATGTTACAGTAAATCCACATTTTACTATAAACTTTAGTAATTTATCTGATTGAGAAAATATAATATCACTGGCCATTTTCATTCTCTTTTTAAAGTTATATGAAGATTTTCCTTCATATCTTTCATTGTGTTCTACATCTAGAGTTGCTTGTTTAAATCCTAACCATTGTATATACATAACATAAGCTCTATGTTCTTCTCTCATCTTACAATAGCTATCGATTACTGTTCTATTACTAATACTAAAATTACATAAACTAGCATCATATTTTACATCAGCAGCCCATGAATAAATCTTATAGAATGTCTTTGATACTAAAACTTTTAATAAACTATCTTTTCTCTTTTTTCTTCTAGCAAATACTACGTCATATCCTTCTTGAGCCTTTTTATATAGATTAGGTATTTCTTCAGGTCTATCTTGTAGATCACAATCCATTACTACTACCCATTTACCTGTTGAATAATCTAATCCAGCTAGAATAGCTTTCATTTGACCAAAGTTTCTTGATAATTCTATACCTACTACTTTTTTATCTTTTTCACATATTTCTTGTATTACTTCTATTGATTTTTGAGGGCAATTATCATTTACTAAAATAATTTCATATTTATCTGTCATTTCTTTTAATACTTTAGTTAATCTCTCATATAATTCTTTTAACGCTGCCCTACAACCGTAGACAGGAACTACTACTGATATATCCATACTATACTCCTATACTAATTCTAATTCTTTTAATTGTTCTTCATTATCTAATCTTAAAATATAATAACCAAATCTTGATGAACTATCTACTATATCATGTTCTAAATCTGTTATTTCACTTATAAAGTAAATTAATTCATTGTGTTTTTCTTTTATTTCATTCATTTTATCTAAATCTTCTTTTGAGAAAATAAATTTAATAAAAGCTATTTTTGGTTCTACTACTTTTTCTAGTTTTAATTCTTTTCCTAGAGCTACATCTAGTGTTAAATCTATAAAGTCATAACCTGTAGATATTTTTACTAAGTCTGATCCTATACAGTCTCCACCCATTCTAGCACCTATTTCAATAATTCTAATGTCTCCATTTTTATCTACTTTAAATTCTGAATGACTAGGTCCATATTCTACATGTAATGAGTCTAATCCTTTAAATACTTCTTCTTTTACTTTTTCTATTTGTTCATCTGTTAAATCAGATGGTTGTTTATGAGCAGTCTCTATAAAATGAGGTGCTCCTGTTGTGTACTTCTTAGTTACTGTTAGAAAATTATGTTTACCTTTATAAGAAATACATTCACAACTATATTCAGGTCCATCTATATATTCTTCTACAATTGCTTTCTTTTCAAAAGAATAACCAATTGAATTTTTTATAGCTGCATCTAAATCTTCTATTTTCTCTACTTTTGTAACTCCTCTACTACCTGATCTATCAGTAGGTTTTACTATTATAGGGAATTCAAAAGATGAGATATCATATTTTTCATTTTCTTGTACATGGATAAATTGTGGTACTTTTACTCCATTTTCTTTAAATGCTTTTCGCATTTCATATTTATTTGTACAAATAGTTGAATATGCTGGATCATTACCTACTAAACCTAATTTATCTGCTAAGTAGTTTACTGTGATTACTGCTAGGTCTGATGCTATTGAGCATACAGCACTTGGTTTTATTTCTTTACATTTTTCTAGTATTTCATCTTTTTCTGTAATACTAATTGGGTAAAAATAATCAGCTGTTTTTTCTCCAACATCTCCACTTGCCCATGCAAAAACATGAGTTTCATATCCTTTTTCTTTTGCTTTTAAAATTAATGGGTTTTGGAAGCTATTTGCTCCTATAATAACTACTTTTTCTTTTTCCATGTGTCTTACTTCCTTATTATATTTTTTCTAATACTTTTGCTGTTTCATTACATACTAAGTCTACTTCTTCATCAGTCATATCTGCGAATAATGGTAATCTAATTAATCTTGATGAATACTCTTCTGTGTATGGTAAATCACCTTTTTTATAACCATATCTTTCACCAACTGGTGATAAATGAAGTGGTATATAATGGAAAGGTGCTCCTATTTCTTGATTCTTTAAGTAAGCAATAAGTTCATCTCTTTTTTCTTCTGTTGGTAATATTAAATAATACATATGTGCATTATGTTCACATTCACTTGGAATATATGGTCTTATTACTTTGTTTTCTTTTTCATACTTTTCAAAGAATTCATTATACTTATTCCAGATATTCATTCTTTTTTGCATTATTTCATCAAATCTTTCTAATTGACCATATAATAATGCAGCTAGAATATCTGATGGTAAATATGATGAACCAATATCATTCCATGTATATTTATCAACATATCCTTTTATAAATTGACTACGATTAGTTCCTTTTTCACGAATTATTTCAGCTTTTAAGAAATCTTCTTCTTTTGAAGTGATAAGTGCTCCACCTTCACCCATAACATAGTTCTTTGTTTCATGGAAACTATAGCATCCAAAATCTGCTAAAGTACCAGCAGGTCTACCTTTATATTTTGAACCTACTGCTTGTGCAGCATCTTCTACTACATATAGATTATGTTTCTTAGCTATTTCTTTTACTTTATCTATATCAGGTACTACTCCTGCATAATCTACTACAAAAATAGCTTTTGTTTTATCAGTTATTTTTTCTTCTATTTTATTTACATCCATATTCATAGTTTTAGGATCAACATCAACAAATACAGGAATTGCTCCTCTTAAGGCAAACGCATTTACTGTTGATACAAATGTATATGATGGGGCTATTACTTCATCCCCTTCTTTTAATTCACATAATAGTGCTGCCATTTCTAATGCTGATGTTCCTGATGTTGTTAATAAGATGTCGGCATCTATTTTATCTTTAAACCATTCATTTACTTTCTTTGTGTATTTTCCATCTCCACATATTTTAGAGTTTAAACTATCTAAAATATATTCTTTTTCTTTTTCTGTTATTGATGCTCTATTAAAAGGTATCATAATATCACTCCTATTTCTTTGTATTTTTTTTGCACTATTAAAATTATAACATATTATTTTAAATATAATCTACAATATAATTTTGTTAAAAGCTTATTTTTCTCTATTATTTTTCTATATCCTCTATTAATAAAATATTTATTATTTTTATAATCAGGTACTTCTTTTTTTAAATAAGCAAATGCTTCATCAATGAATTTCATTGCTACTTTTTTATCACTTTGTACTCTTTGTTGAATAGTATAGTTTGTAATAATTCTAACAGTTAGTTTATCTATTTTATCTTTTAAATAATCTTTATTTTTAGTATATTTTCTAATCTTATCTATTATTTTTAATATATCAAAACATTTTATATCTCTAACTGTAGTTTCACTATTATTATGTATTACATAGTAATTTAAACATTCATCTATTTTACCTATTTTATTCGCTTTATCTAATGCTTCTATTACGAAAGGTGCATCTTCATATTTTAAGTCTTCTACAAATTTTATTTTATTATCTTTTATTAGTTTACTACTATATAATTTAGCCCATGGACTTAAATATTCAGTTATTATATTTGGATTATCTTTTAAACTAGAATCATTAAAACTACCTGTATGTATTTCTTCTATACTTGTTTCATAATCTTTATAGAAATCACATATAACTATATCTAAATTATTTTTTTCTATTTTATTAAATAATTTTTCACAAGCAGTCTTTTCAATATAATCATCACTATCTAAAAACATAATATATTTACCAGTACTTTTAGATATACCATAGTTTCTTGTATAACCTATACCATGATTAGTATTTTTAAAATACTTAATTCTTTTATCTTTATACTCTTTAATAAGATTTTCTGTATTATCAGTAGATCCATCATTAATAATTATTATTTCTAATTCTTTTTTTGTTTGATTAATAACGGAATCTATACATTTCTTTATATATTTTTCTCCATTATATACTGGAATTATTATACTTATATCAGGCATAAATTCACCTACTTTTCTGTTTCTTTTATTACATACATTGGTCTATGTTTTACTTCTAAGTAGATACTTGATAAATACATACCTACTACTCCTAAGAAGAACAATTGTATTCCACTTGCAAATACTATTATGCTTGCTAATGGTAACCATTCTAGTACTGAACCACCTATAACTAATGTTTTAATAAGAATAGCTATTATGGCAATAAATGATATAAAACATAAGAATAGTCCTATATAAATAGACATTAATAATGGTCTTGTTGATGTTGCTACAATTCCTTGGAATGCATATTTAATAAGTTTTTTCATACTAAATTTTGATGTACCATTTGTTCTTTTAGGAGCATCATAACTTATCCATTTTGTCTTAAAACCAACATAGCCATATATCTCTTTAATATATCTACTATATTCACCTAATGATATTATGGCATCTATTACTTTTCTTTTCATTAATCTAAAGTCTCTAGCACCTTGTTTTTGTTTAGAATTAGACAATCTATTATATACTCTATACCATAATTTAGTTAATCTCTTTCTAATAAAACTATATCCTGCATGACTATTAGTATATAGTGCTACAATATCATAATCTTCTTTATTTAATACATCATACATTTCTATTATCTTTTCTGGTGGATCTTGCAAGTCTACATCCATTATTGCAGCATAGTCACCTTTTGCTGCATTTAATCCAGCTAACATACCTGCTTCTTTTCCAAAATTTCTAGAAAAAGAAATGTATCTTACTCTTTTATCTTTCTTTGATAAATTTCTTAATATACTTAATGTGTTATCATAACTACCATCATCTATAAAAATATACTCAAAATTTACTTTTTTCATTTTATCTGATATTTTTATTATTTCATTATAAAATACAGGAATACTTTCCTCTTCATTAAAACATGGAATTATGATTGAAATAAGTTCTTTTTTTAGCATAATAACACCTCTTATTATTTAATAAATTTGACAGTCATTTTAGGACTAATTTTATACATAATTCTTTTTATTCTTCTTGAGAAAGTATCAGTTAATAGATTATCAAATACTTTATCTTTCTTTAATTTCTTTTTATATTCTTTATACTCAGGATTATTTAATTCACATATTTTCATTATTACACTATTAGCACAAAAACTTTTAAATACATCTTTATTGCTTATTCTAGTTTTATTAATTTCATCTATTAAATATAAGTAATGATTATAAAAATCATTTGCTTTTTTTATTGTCTTTTCATAGTTTTTTTGACTCATAATACTATTTTGTCTTTGTAGGTAATTATATCCTATATAAGAAATTGAATTAACTACTTTAGCTTTTATTATTACTAATGGGATTAATCCAAAATCTTCATGAATAGTTCCTTGTTTAAAACTAAATTTTTCTTTATTATAATATTCTCTTCTTATAGCATAACACCAAGCATTTTCAACAAAGTGATATTTACTTATTAAGTTAAAAGCTTCTTCTCCTGTTTTTCCTTCAAAACTAGTTTCATTATATTCCTTAGTATTATTATCTTCATCTACTTCTTTTATTTGATATCTTATAATATCTGGGTTATTAGTTAGAGACTTATTTAATTCTTTTAATAAATCTTTTTCTATATAATCATCACTATCTAAGAATACTAGGTATTCTCCTTTGGCATTTTTTACTCCATTATTTCTAGCTTCACTTAGACCCATATTTTTTTGATTTATGATTTTTACATTATAGTTTTTAACTATATCCATACTATTATCTTTAGTACCATCATTTACTACTATAACTTCAAAATCTTTTTCTGTTTGATTAAAGACACTATCTAAACATTTCTTTATATATTTTTCTACATTGTATACCGGTATAATGATACTATATTTTGGCATTTTTTCCACCTCTTCTAATAAGATAACTCTTATAAAAATAATATCATATGATAAGTATTTTTTCAAATAATAATAAGTTTGATTAAATAGATTTATCATGTTATAATTAAATAATCATGGAGGGTGAAAACATGAATAAAAGATTAAAACAAAAAATAATAAAAAATGTATTTAGTTTAATTGTATTAATTATAGTTTTATTAGCTGTATATGAAGTATTAAAACTAGATATGTTACCTGGTAAATACTTATCATTATTTCTTATAGGAGAAGGAGTTTTATTTCTATTAGCTTTTATACTATATAATATAAGAAAGAAGGCTTTAATTATAATAGGATTAATCTTATATATACTTCTTGTTATTGGAAATATATTTGGTTATTACTACTTAAACAAAGCTAATAGTTTTTTAGATGATAGTTTTAGTAAGAATTATTATATTGTTGAGACTAATTATTATTTAGTAGCTGATAAGAATAATGATGTTGAAGATATTGATGAAGTAAAAAAGAATTCTTCAATAAATTATTATAAATATAGTCGTTCTGTTAAGCAGGCTTTAAAAGATTTAGGTAAATATAAATATACTAGTACTGATACTGTAATAGATTCTTTAAAACAAATTAAAAATACTGATACATATTTATTAATAGATAGTGCTAACTATGATTACTTATTTGAAAATACTAGTCAAGATATTATAAATAAAGGTGATTATAAAATAATTCATACATTTGCAGTACAAGAAAAGGTTAAGACAAATCAATCTACTTCTAATTCATATAATATATATGTTAGTGGGTTGGATTTCACAGGGGTTATGAGAGATTATAACTTAATTGCTACTGTTAATACTAAAACTAAAAAAGTTGTATTAACTTCTATACCAAGGGATTATTATGTTGATGTTCCTGGTTATGGTATGAAAGATACATTAATGTGTATGGGTTCATTAGATCCTGAAGTTAGTAAAGAAGCTTTAGAAAAATTATTTAATACTAAGATTGATTATACAGTTAGTTTAAATACTAATAGTTTAGTTGATGTTGTTGATGCTGTTGGTGGAGTTGAGTTCTGTTCTGATATAAGTTTTAGAACTACTCATTCATTAGTTCTTAATACATATGATGATTCTAAAGGTAGAAAGTTATATGTACAAAAAGGTTGTGATACATATAATGGTATCGAAATACTAGCAATAGCTAGAGAAAGAAATGCTTTCCCTGGAAGAGATAGATATAGACAAAAGAATTGTAGACAAATACTTATCAATATAATGAAAAAGATGGCATCTACTACTACTCTTACAAATTATAGTGAAATTATGGAATCTCTTGATGGATTATATACAACAGATATGAATGATAAAGTTATCAAGAAGTTAGTAAGAACTGCTTTAGAAAATCCTAATTTTGAAATCATAGAACAAAGTGTAGATGGTACTGATCATGAAGGTATTGGTCACTTAGGTACTTCAGAAGCTTGGATTATGGAACCAGATATGAATACAGTAAATGCTGCTTCTAAAAAAATTAATAGTGTATTAAAAGAAAAATAAAAAACTGCTAATGCAGTTTTTTTATTGATTAAATATTTTTTCTAATTTATTTATTCTTGATTCTTGTATCTTTTCTAAATCAATATCTTTTGCTTTCTTATTACTCTTTAATATATCTTTTACTTCTTTAATCATCTTATCTTCATCTTTAGATACTATATAAGCATAATCTTTCATATTAATAGATTCATCACTTGTATTTATAGTAGTAATAATATTTTTATTTAATACCATTGATTCTAAGTATGTTACAGGGAATCCTTCATAATCAGAAGTTAATATTATGTAGTCAGCTTCTTTCATATATGGATATGGATTAATCTTTCTACCTAAGAATTTAACTCTGTCATTTCCTTTATTATATTCTTCATACATAGATTTATCAGGACCATCACCTATTATCCATAATTCTATATCTTTAATATTATGAGCTAAGTTAATGGCTCTTTTTAATTTCTTAGATGAGTCATCTAATCTACCTATAAATACAAATAATTTTTTATTTTTAGGTTTTATTTCTTCTATTTTGTCATTACTTTTATCTATTATTTTTTTAGTATCTATAAAATTATTAAATACCATAGTTTTCTTTTCTAAATATTTATAATACTTTAAGAATGATTCTTTTGATTCATTTGAAACAAATATAATATTTTTATATTCATTTATATTTCTAGTATCAAAGAACTCTCTAAAGTCTTTTTCATTTTTATATACATTACTGTAATCACTATGTACATAGAAAGAACTATTAGCAGATGACATTAAAGCTATTTTATTTGAACTATAACTGTATGTTGTATAACAACAACTAAAATCATAATTATTATAGTTTAATATTTTAAATGCTAGTTTTCTAGTTGCATTAATTAGTTTTCTTAATATAACTATTTTATTATTACTTACTTTTACTTCTTTTATATTTACTTCTTTTGGAACTTTATTTAGTAATTCTCCTACTCTTTCTTCTAATACTAAAGTAACATTGTATTTATTATAATCTATTCTATTTAATAGATTAATTTGAGCAATTTCTATTCCACCTATTTTTAAATTGTTATCTGTGAATAATAAGTCTTTCTTTTTTCTTTTACTTATAGATAATAATAATATTATTACTATAATACTTACTGCAGGAGCAGTTATTATATGACCAGTAAAGAATATTAAAAAAAGTATTAATAATAAACTTACTTTCAACATATAATCTTCAAATGAATTCTTTTTTCTTGTTTTAAATAGTTCAATTATTATATATACACAAATACTAAATAATAAGATAAATCCAACTATACCATGATCATATAAAATATCAAAGTAATCTATTTCTATTAGTTTAGTATTTTTACCTTTAGATAAATATCCTATTCCAAATATCTGTTGGTAAAGACTAGAATTATCATATTTTATAGATGTATTAGTTAAGAATGTTATTCTTTGACTAAATATGAAATGATCTATTAATTCAGGATCTTCTAATACTTCTCCTACATTATCTACTTTTAAATAATCTAAGTGAGTTTTAATATTCTTATAAAAATTAGTTTTAGGAAGAACTAATACTAATCCACCTATTCCTATTATTAATATAAGAAGAGATATTACTATTCCTTTATATTTCTTTTTCTTAAATAATTTAATCCAATAATATATTAAACAAAAGAATAAAGTAATAGCTAATGATAATAATGGGGTTTTAGTACCCATCATAAGTATTACTGTTAAATACATAATTAATAATAATACTTTAGGTATTATCTTTTTACTACTAGCTATAATTATAAATATTATTGGAGTAAGTATAGATATTATTCCACTTACTTCATTAGCTGAGTTAAAGAAACCTAATGTACCTGCTTTAGTTATTTCATATGTTTTATATCCTATATTAAATAATGTAGGTATAAATATAAATATTAAATATAAGAATACTGTAGTAAATAAAGTTAATTTAGATATTCTAATCTCATCTTTAATATTAAATAAAGCTATAAATATAATTGGGAAATAGAATACTTTTACTAGTCCTTGTATTTCACTAAATAGTCCTACTCCATTCTTAT
>CAMOXZ010000016.1 GCA_946629545.1 uncultured Caryophanales bacterium
ACTACAAAAATTAATTTCCCTTATACAGAAAATAATGATGAAAATTCAAAAGATGCAATAACTCATAATGATAATGATTCAATATCTTGTCCTACAAATGCTAATTCAATTATATTGAAATCACGTGGATGTTATAACTGCGGTGGTGCAGGTGCAAACATTACTGAAAATGAAGGCGAAGATGGATTAAAGAAAATGTACATGACAGAATGGAGTTTCCCAGGTACATGGATTCATAATAAGACTGGTAAGATTTCTTATAAGCCTATTACAGATGGTACATGGAGAAAGATAAAAGAAAAATTCTGTTTACCACTTAATGCAGGAAATGTAAATGCTAAATGGTATAACTATTATCAATATCAAACAAAAGGAAATGATACAAGTTATACATACTATAATCCTGATTACATAAAGAATGTTGAATGTCCTGATGGAACAACAGTACAAACTAAGTGTGGTTCTGATAATATAGTACCAACTGATGACGATATTAAATATAATATCAAAGCTACTGCTAGAAAATTCGGATTATTTGAATGGGATATTGATATTAAATGTTTCTATGCAGTAAATGATATATTCCCTAAAGAAAAAGAATCTGATACATGTTCTCTAACATGTGGTTCTACAGAGAAATATAGAGTTCGTTCAGTAGATTTAAAAAATCTATTCCCAGATAAGAATGGAACAGAATTAAATGATCTTTCAACAACTGGAAGAACACCAGGATTTAACTGGTCAACATATGCTAACCAAACTAATAAGGATGTTGATTATACATCTGCTCCTTCAAATTATGCAAAATGGATTCAATTCCAAGCAGCAAATGGTGGTATATATAATGATGAATATCTTGATTATGAAGTAACATTAACAAAAGAAATAATTAATGATATTAAACAAGACTTTAAATCAGATAGATCATACATTAGTTGGAAGGGTAACATTGTTAATACAGATGATGAAGCAAGTGCTAACAGTTATCGAAGTCCATTATTTGAACAAGGTGGTCTATTAGCAGGTGACTCAGTATATCCAAATGGTGAAGCATTGAAATGTAATAATATAGGTGCACATACAAAATCATCTAATTATAGTGCAGTATGTGCAGAGTTTAATAATTCTGGTAAGGAGGGAAAATAGTTTATGAATAAAGGTATGTTAACAGTAGGTATAATCTTATTAAGTATTATTGCTTTACTATTAATTAATGTATTAACTAATTTCTCTACTGGAAGTGAATTAGATTATTACTTAGTAAAAGAAACTGCAGATGCAGCAATGGAAGATGCCATTGATCAAACATATTTAAGAACGTGTGGTTTATATAGAATCGATAAAGAGAAGTTTGTTGAAAGCTTCATTTATCGATTCGCCACTAACGTGGATAATACAAGAAATTATAATGTTAAATTTTATGATATTAATGAAGTACCTCCTAAAGTAAGTGTTAAGGTAGATTCATTAACAACATTAGCATTTAATGCTAATAATAAAGAAAAATCTGCTGCAGATATTACAACAAGTTATGATGCAATACTTGAAACTAATTATTATGGTGATTTATCTGTAGAAGAAGGATTACATGATAGTAATTCAGATCAATGTAAAAAGCTAAAAGAGATTTATGCTCAAAACTAAGAATAGAAGGGAGAATAAAAATGGGAAATTTAGTAACAAATTTTAAAAAGTTTTTACAAAACAAAAATACTGTTACAGTTATTGGTGTTATTTTAGCAATTATAGTTTTATATTTTGCTTATACCATTCGTATTAATTCAGCAATACATCCTATATCTGTTCCATATGCTGCTGAACAGATAAAGGCTGGTACTCAAATAACTGAATCAATGATTTCTACAAGAGAAGTTCCTCCTGCTATGTTAGATGGAGAAGTAATCTTAAATGTAGGTGAAATCATTGATAAGTATGCTGCTGCTGATACAGTAATTCCTAAAGGAAGTTTATTCTATAAAAGAGCAGTAGTTGAAAAAGAACAATTACCTGGAAATATAATATTAGATTATCCTAAGAACTATGTTTTATATAACTTAAGTGTTAATACTACAAGTACATATGGTAATTCAATATTCCCTGGTAACTATGTTGATATTTGGCTAAAAGCAATGGTTAAAGAAAATGATGGCCAAACAAGTAATAGTTCTGATAAAGTTATGTATGGTAAGTTAATATCAAACGTAAAAGTATTAGCTGTTAAAGATAGTAGTGGACAAGCTGTATTCCAAAATATGGATGAGAATAGAGCACCTGCTATGGTAGTATTTGCACTACCACAAGAGTATTATGTGTTACTTAGAAAAGCTAGTTATATGAGAACATATAGTACTGAAATTACTTTAGTTCCAACTAATGAAGGTAATAAAGATGAACCTGGAGAATTGGAACTATCTAGTGAAGCTGTTAAAGAGTGGATTAATAATCATACTGCTTGGACAGATTAATAAAGAATAAAAAAGAAAAAAGGAGTTGAGTTAAATGAACGAGAATATATTTGATAAGTTAGATTTTGGACCTTTCCGTTCATTACTTGATAATGATGATATCACTGATATCTCTTATGATAATGGTGGTCAAATTTGGATTCGTTCTTTGACTCAAGGATCTTTACGAGTAGAGATTCAAGGAGCAACACCAGAATTTGTAGAAAAGCTTGCATTCCAATGTTCTAACGTAATGGGTACAACATTCAATAATGCTAAGCCATTCTTGGATGCAGAGTCAGCTGAATTACGTATGAACTTTGTACATCAATCTATTGCTACAAATGGTATTGCTATGGTTATTCGTAAGACTCCAGCTAAAATAAGACTTGAAAGAGATAAATTAATTCAAGAAGATTATTTTACTCCAGCTATACATGATTTCTTAATAAAATGTGTTGAGGGTCACTGTAATATAATGGTTGCTGGAGAAACTGGTTCAGGTAAAACAGAATTTGTTAAATACTTAGCCAGTCATACTAAAACAAATGAAAAGATTATTACTATTGAAGATACATTGGAACTTCACTTAGATAAAATATTCCCACAAAGAGATATAGTGGCAATGAAGACTAATAATGTAGCTAGTTATACTGATGTATTAGTTACATGTATGAGACAAAATCCTAAATGGATATTACTATCAGAAGTACGTTCTGCTGAAGCAGTTACTGCTGTTAGAAACTCAATATCTTCTGGACATAATATTTTATCCACAATTCATGCGGATAAAGCATCTGCTATACCATATCGTTTATATTCTTTAATGGAAACTGATTTGGATGTACAACAATTCTTATCTACAATGTATAGATATATTCAATTAGGTGTACATATTAAAGCTTTCTATAGTAAAGAATATGGTAAATTCCATCGTGAAATAGATGAAGTATGTGAATTTTATGTTGATGATGATAATGTACCTAAGAGTAGAATTATATATCAAAAGGTATTTGGTAAACCAATGATGTGTAAGCCTAGTAAACATTTAATTGAATATATAGAAAATCAAAATGTAGATGTTCAAAGTATTGTTTCAGATTTACCTCTAGAATTACCAATCACAGAAGCAAAAAGAGAAGAAAAGAGTAGTACAGAACCAGTAGTTGTACCTCTTACTGCAAATGCTGTAGAACCTTCAGTAAGTACTGAACCTACAATTAGTCCAGTAGTAAGTAATGTACCTACAGTTAATCCTGTAATAAGTACAGAACCAACAATTAATCCTGTATTACTTGCTCCTACGCTTACTAAGTTAGATGAATAGGAGGGGTTACATGTATATTGAAGAGTTATTTATAATTATTGTCTTTGTAATAGCTATATATTTATATAGAAATTATAAAGGTGAAAATGTTGGAAAATATGTATTAAATCAATTACAAGGTATGTATGATAAATTTGCTCCTTATTCTTTTAAAGTAGTTCGTGAAAAAACAAAACAATTAGGACAAGAATATACACCTAGACAATATGCAATTCAAGTAGCTTTATTTGCATCATTTGCATCTATTGTTACATATTTATACTTTTATAATTTAATTATTAGTATTATGTATGCAATAATAGCAATTGCATTTGTTCCATACATATCATATTTAAGATGTAAGAAAGTTTATTCAGAGTTCTTATTTGAACAAATACAAGTATATACATCAAATGTTATTATGGAGTTTGCTACAACTCAATCTTTTGTTAAAGCATTAGAGGGTGTTGCTAATTCAGGAATACTTGAAGATCCTGTACTTAGTGATGTTAAGCAAATGATAAATATGAGTTATGATAATGGTACTATTGATGAGGCACTTGAATATATGAGTAAGTTGTATCCTTATTATATAGTTAAGAATATGCATCAATTATTCTTACAAATAACTAAAGAGGGTGCACAAAACTCAGCTGATTCATTAGAAAATATGCAATTAGATATAGATATGCTTGTTGAAAGCGTATACCGAGATCGTATCGAGCGTGCAACTTTCCATAAATCATTTTTACAGTTTGGTATTATGCTGTATTTATTGGTTATGTTAGTACAATACTTAGTAGGTAGGGAAACTTACTTAGTATTACTACAAAGATGGTATATTCAGTTTTTGATGCATGGAGTTTTAATAGTAAACTCATACTTCCTATTAAAGGGAGAAAGATATTATTATGAGAATGTAGGTGCAGAATAATGGAGATACTAATAGTAGGTGCAATAATTATCTTTGTATTAATTTATAATAATACCATTGACAAAGATAAGTTTTTTGCAGATAATCAAAAATATTTTGAAGCATTGAAGGAAGATGATTATCAATTCCTTGTATATGCTAGATATGGTGAAGATGTAGATGTAGATCAATTATATTCTAAGAGAATTACTTCTGCATTTGTTGGATTCTTAATTGTAATGGTATTTACTATTACAGGTAATAATTCAGCAGAAATAATAAATTCACAATTTTTCTTAAATTTAGTATTAGCTAGTGTTGTAGCAGTTGTTTTATTTAAAGCTCCATATACTCAGTTAAAAGGTTATTATAAACAACATTTGCATGAAATTGATGTAATGTTGCCATACTATTTAAAGAGTTTAGAGATTTTAATTCAACATTATACTGTTCCAGTAGCTATAGGTAAGAGTATTAATGATGCTCCAGAAATATTTAAACCTGGTTTAAGAAGAATGGTTGAAAGAATTAATTCAGGAGATGCAACAGTAGATCCTTATATGGAATTTGCTAATACATATCCTGTTAGAGATTCTATGCGAATGATGAGATTATTGTATCGTTTAGGTATAGGATCACAAGAAAAAAAGCAAGAAAGACTTATGATGTTCTCTAGAACAGTGTCAAGTTTACAAAATAAAGCTAGGGAAACTAAGTATAAAGAAAGACTAAATCACATGGAGAGTCAAACTATGATAATGCTTGTTGTTACAGGTATTGGAGTAATGTTAGTTATATTAATTTCTATGTTGATGATGTTCTAATTTATGTAAAGTTATGTTGTTAACAAATTGTAAATTTGTTATAATAAAAATGTAAGATATGAAAGGATGGGATAATTAATGAAAGCAGCTACAGGTGAATTAAACTTAACAGTTATTACACTAATTGCTATTGCAGCAGTTATAGGATTCTTCATTACTATTATGTGGCCACAAATTCAACAATCAATTAATGCTCAATGGAATGGTATTAACACACAAGATGGTACAAATGGTGGAGCCTTTAATGTAGATGGAAACAACTAAGGTGATTAGATGAAGGATGCTTTTGGTGGTATTGCAAATATAGTGCTTGTCGCTATATTTTTAGTAATTATATCTGGAATATTAGGATTAGTTGTAAATTACACTAAAGCTTTTCGTATGAAAAATGCAATTATTTCAGCCATTGAGCAATATGAAGGTTCAAAAGGTTGTGTTGAAGATGCAGAAAGTGGTTGTCAAAAACTTATACAAAATAAGGCAAATAGTTTAGGATATCGACCAAGTATAACGTTTTGTAGTGGTGAAGAGTATAAAGCTGATGCTTCTTCTTACTTTTGCTATAGGGTTGTTCCATCAGTAAAGGGAACAGAAGGTGCACAAAATAAGTATTCTTATACTATAGTTACACAGGTAGATATAGATATACCTATTATTAATAAAATGATGGGATTATCAATATTCCAAGTTCATGGTGATACAAGACCGCTTAGTATTTGGAAAAACTAGTGAGTAGGTGATATTATGCGTGATGCAATGGGAGGAACTGTTGCTCTAGTAATTATTTCTGTTTTTATTGTTATTGCTTTAGGATATATGGCATTTAATGTCAATTATACTAAAGCTTTTCGTATGAAAAATAAAATAATTTCTGTGTATGAAGATTTTGATGGTAAATGCGAAAATAATAGTGAGTGTAATAAACTTATTATAGATTATGCAAATACATTAGGCTACTCTACAGGTGATAGTTTAAATTGTGATGACTATACTAAGAGTCCTAATAATTTGTATTGTTATAAAAGAATTGATGCAGAGAATAAAGTAAATGGTAATGATATTGTTGAAGATGATAATAGATATTATTATAAGATAATCACTAAAATAAATATAGAAATTCCAATTATAAATAATATTTTAGATTTACAGGCTTTTTATATAACTGGTGATACAAAGCTATTTAAAAATTAGTCTTAAGAATAAAGAGGTTGATATTATGAATGTTATTGTTGCAAATAAAAGGCACAGTGATTTAGCAGGTTTAGATGTTGATATTATTAAGAGTTTAAATGGTGAATATGATGCGGATGAGTTAATTGAAACATTTAAAAACTTTTTCTATAATAAGATGGTTTTAGATGTTACTGCTATGAAGGGTTATGATTCATTAGAAACTTATGAAAAACTTGTAAAAGGATTAGTTCCTGATAAAATAGTATTTCTATTACCTGAAGGAAGTAAGTTATGTACACCTAATTTTTTAAGTCATTTAATAGATATAGGAATATATAATTTTACTACTGATTTAAATGGTGTTAAATATTTATTAAAAAAACCTAATACTTTAAATGATGTAGAACATATTAAAAAGATGGTAAATGAAAGTGTTAGTAGTGATGTAGAAGAAGATTTTGTTTCAAGCGAAGATGATAATCAAAATATTGTTAAAACTACAGCTAAAATTAATGATGGAGTAACAATAATTGGGTTTAAGAATGTTACTGAACATGCTGGGGCTACTACACTTATATATATGTTAAGAAAAGAATTGGCAAAATCTTATGGTAATGATGCAGTTGTTGCTATAGAGATAAATAAGAATGATTTTATATATTTTAATGATAAGCATTTATTTTCTGTAAGAGAAAACGAAATTAAGAATGCAATAAGTAGTAAGACAAATGCAAGAATAATATTAGTTGATTTAAATAATGCAGTTGATGATAGTTATTGTGGTGATGTTATTTATTTAATAGAACCATCAACTATAAAATTAAATAAATTAATTCAAAGAAATAGAATTATATTTAGTAATTTAGCTAATAAGAAGGTTGTTTTAAATAAAAGTGCATTATTAAATAATGATGTTAGTGATTTTGAGAGTGAAGCAGGTGTAAAAGTGTTTTATAATATGTCTTCACTTGATGAAAGAAAAAGGAATGAAATTATTAGTGATTTCTTAGTAAAAATAGGATTAATTAATAAGGGATCTAATAATAATTCAAGTGGTATATTTGGATTATTTAGACGTTAATATGTTTACAGGATTGTAGTTAAACTAATTGACAAAAATATGTATATAATATTATAATGTAAATGAGGAGTGAGAAGATATGGATTTATTTTTAATTGCAGATGCATGTGGAGGTTTAGAACCACTAGTTAGAGTTATTTATAAAATACTTATGGTTTTTTGGATAATAGTTCCAATTGGATTAATCGTATTTGGTACTATTGATTTAGGAAAGGCAGTTATTGCTAGTGATGAAAAAGAAGTTAAGGCTGCACAAAAGAGATTAATTTCAAGATTTATCTATGCTGCATTAGTATTCTTTATACCAGTAATTGTTACAGCAATTATGGGACTTGTTGCTGATAGTGGAGCTAAAGGTACTAATACAAAAACATGGCAAGCATGTTGGAGTTCAATTTCTAAGAGTTAGTATTAAAAAAATAGTAAATATAAATTGCTATTTTTTTTTTGTTTTGATATACTTATTGTGATATAATGTATTAATGGAGTGATTAGATGAAAAAGAGGATAATTACAATTTTATTAGTTATTACATGTGTAATGTTTATTTCTCCAATAAATACTAATGCACTAGGACTTAATAGTGTTGATATTGTTGAAAAAAGCGATTTTAATTTATTATCAAAAACAGTATATATAGGGGCTACTTGTAATGATAAAAGTAATGCTCTTTTAGGTGATCCTAATTGTGAGGATTCTGTTGCTTGGTTAGTACAATTAATTTTAAATATTATAAAAGTAGTAGGACCTATATTGGTAATACTACTTAGTAGTGTTGATTTTATAGTAGTTATTATTAAGAGTGATAATGATCAATTTCAAAAAGCTCAAAAGAAATTAATCACAAGATTAATTTTAGCATTATTATTATTCTTAGTTCCTACTATTGTCCAAATATTATTACAAATATTTGGTATATCAGGAAGTTCGACAGCTGGATTAAAATAGAATAAAAGAGGTGACTTGATGTATGTTGGATAGCTTTAGTACTCTAAATACGATTTTAAGACACATTGTAGCATTTTTTGACTATTTTGTTTATTTCTTACTTAAGTCTATTTATGAGTTATTATTTAGTGTGGCTTCATTTAACGTTGTAGATAACGAAATGTTTTATAAGATATTTGCAAGAGTCCAATTAGTACTTGGAGTTTTTATGCTGTTCCAACTTGTCATGATTATATTAAGAGGTATTGCTAATCCTGATATGGTTACTGATTCTAAATCTAATGGTGCAGCTAATGTTGTTATGCGTGTTATGGTATCACTTGCATTACTTGCATTAATAATACCAATTAATATTAAAAATCCTAAAAATGAATATGAAAGACAATTACGTAATGGTGGTGTGTTATTTGGTACACTTTATTCATTACAATATAGAGTTTTGAGTAATAATACTTTAGGTAGATTGATTTTAGGAGATAGTGCTAAGAATTATACATCTACTAAAGTTGATCATTCAACATTTACAGATGATTCAAGTAGATTTGTTTATACTGTTGTAAAGATGTTCTATACTTTAAATATTGATCCACAAACTGGAGAGTATGTTTGTAAGGGAACAGATCATTTAGAAACAGTATATAGCGAAGAACAAGGTGATCCACTAGATATAATTGCACTTGGTGCAGATAGTTGTAGTATTAGTGGTAAAAAGCATTATCGTCTTTCTATGAATCCAATATCAACTATAGCAGGTATTATGTTTACTGTAGTATTATTTATGATGGTGTTCAATGTTGCAAAACGTTCTTTACAGTTAGCAACTTTACAAATAATGGCACCAATTCCTATTATTTCTTATATGGATCCAAAAGGTTCAAAAGATGGTATGTTTAATGCATGGGTAAAATTACTTGGTACTACATATTTGGAATTATTTATACAACTTGGTGCTATATATTTTGCGTTCTTTATATTTGATAGTTTCTTGTATGCTATGGCAAAACAAGTATATAGTGGTACTGCATATCATCCATTGACATTCGTTGTAATGGCTCTTGCAGTATTCATATTTGCAAAAGATGCACCTAAATTTATTAAACAAATGTTAGGACTTAAAGATAATGGTGGTAAGTTCTTCAGTGCTTTTGGACAAGCAATGGGACTTGGAGTAACTGCTGTAAGTGCTGTTGGAAGTGGAGTTGCTGGATATAGATCTAGTGTAGCTGCTGATAGGACAAGAGCACAGTTAGAAGGTAAAGATCCTGATGTAGTATCTGGTAGATTTCATAATCGTGCTAAACACGTTTTAGCTGGTTTTGCAGGAGGTATTGGTGGAGTAGTTACTGGAACTGGGGCTGCATTAAGTGCAAAAGATCATAATGCTAGAGCTGCATGGGATGCAATGCAAAAGCAAAATGCTGCTAGAATGGCTAGAGGTAATGATGGTTCAACATTAATCGGACGTATGGGTTCTACAGTACAAGCTGCTCTTACTGGTGAAGGACAAGCTGCTCAATTAGAACGTGATATAGCTGCTATGGAAGCAAGACAAAAGGCATTAGATGCTATTAGTTCTCGTGTTAGTGGAGAAATGGTTAAGAAAGATTGGACATTTGGTGCTGCTAGAAATGGTCATGAAGATGTTGCACATAATAGTCTTGATGGATTAAAGTTCAACTATAAAAACTTTGCTGCTCAAATGGAACAAGCTAAGGCAGCAGGAAGTTCTACTGTTACTGTTGTCGATAGTGATGGTAATTCTCATGTAATTAATTATGCTACGGCTGAATTAATGAAAGGTCAAATTCTTCAGTCTAATGAGGATAACTATATTAAATTAGCAAGGAATAAAACATTTGAGGCTGAAGATGGTACTAGTTATACAGATCAACAAGATCTTGAACTTGTCAGTTTGATTGAAGATGCAAGGACTAAAGGCGGATCTGGTTGGGATGCAAGTAGAAAAGTATTTGATAGAACTAAACATGGTGATATTACCTCACGTGACGATTATAAAAAATCTTCTGAAGGTGTTGGACAACAAATGCGTGAAGCTAGACGTAGAAATACAGTTAATAAAGCAAATGATCAACATAGTAAAGATAAAAAATAGAATAAAAGGGAGTGTGATATTAAGTGTATGATAGATACTTAATTCCTGCTAATACAAAGAGAGGAAGATTATTGTTTGGATGGTTTCGTCCATTTGATTTAATCCTATTGGGCAGTGGAATATTGGTGACGTTTATGTTACTGGCATTTATGCCTTTGGATAATACATGGATGATTATTGTGGTATTAGCTCCGGCTTTTATTACTGGTTTCTTAGTAATGCCGGTTCCTTATTATCATAATATGTTGACCATAATAACTGAGTTGTATGAGTTTTTAACAAATAGACAAACATATAGATGGAAAGGTTGGTGTTGGAGAGATGGCAAGTAAAAATACTAGTGGATTTACAGAGGATTGGTTACCTGTTAGATCTATTCAAAATAATATGATTATTACTAGTAACAATGATAAAGTTACTGGTGTTAAGATTACTCCTAGAAATATATTTATTCTTGATCAAGGAACACAAGAAAATATATTATTAGGACTTCGTAATTTTTATAATACTATTGATTATGAATTTTGGTTAGTAGTTGCGGATAGACCTGTTGATATATCTGTATATATGTCACAAATGCAATTACTATTAAATGAAACTACATCACCTGCAATTAGAAAATTAATTATGCAAGATATTCAAAAAGGTGAATTATTCATAAGTAATAATGTTTGTGATACTGAATATTATTTCTTATTTAAGAGTAAAGATCCTGATGTTTTAATGAAGAGAGTTCGTCAAATGATTACAGGACTAGCTACATGTGGAATTAATGCTGCATTAATTAGTAATGAAGATTTAAGGTTAGTATTAGAAAACTTCTTAAATGGAGGTAATACTACACAGTTTGGAACGGTGATGCCTGTATGAGTACAAGTTTAAGAAGTCAATTAGCTCCTAAGGGATTACAGTTTTCTCCTAGTGAGTTTACTATTAGTGATAAGTATGCAACTATTTTAACAGTTGTTTCTTATCCAAAATATATTTTACCAGGATATTTAGCATCATTAACTAATATGAGTGGTATTAAGGTAGTTGCTAAGCATATACCAGTACCTGCTCAAGAAATGCAAAAAATGTTAAATAAACAAGTTGCAGAGTTAAGAGAAAGATATAATGGTGAAAGAGATCAAACTGTAAGAGAAAGAATAAGACAAGATGCTGAAAGTTTGGAATACTTTACTTCTATGATAGCTAGTGGTCAAGCACGTAACTTTGATTTTCAAATGCATGTTATGATTACTGCTGATACTAAAGAAGATTTGGAATTAAAGAAATTAAATGTTAAGAATTATTTAGATTCTATGGATTTAAGAGCTGTTTCTTTAAGATTTGAACAAGAAAAAGTTTTAAAATCAATAATACCAGTATTCCCAGCACAAGATATTGAACAAAGAGTTGGTACTCCAATTCCTTCTGTTACAATAGCTGCTATGTATCCATTTATATTTGATAGTATAAAGGATCCAGGACTTAGTTGTTTACTTGGTGTAGACTTCTCTGGTGGTGTTATATTATTTAATCAATTCTTATATAAGATACGTAAAGAGAATAATAGAAATAATGCTAATATGATTATTTTAGGTACTTCTGGTAGTGGTAAATCTACTGCTGCTAAATTACTATTAAGAACTCATATTAGAAATGGATGTCAAATAGTAGTAATAGATCCAGAAGATGAATTTAGAGATATAACTACTGCTTATGGTGGAGATACAATTGATATTGCTAAAGGTGGAGAATTTGGTCTTATAAATCCACTTGAAGTAATTATAGATGCTGATGAAGAAGAAATTAGACAAGGACTTGGTTATACTGTATTAACTAGAACTTTACAATTCTTAAAGGCATTTATGAAGTATTATGATCCATCTGTTGAAGAAGATGTTTTAGCAATGTTTTCTGAGGTAGTACAAGATACATATAGAAGATTTGGTATAGATTTTAATACTGATTTTTCTAGATATACTTCAGCTGACTATCCAACATTTAGTGATGTATATGCTACTATTAAGGGTAGATTAATGTCTATGACTGATCATACTCAAGAAAGAGATGTTATGGAACGTCTTGAATTAAAAGTTAGACCAATTGTTAATGAATTAAAATTCTACTTTGATGGTCATACTACTATACGTAAGGGTAGTGACTTCATGGTATTTAATATTAAAGAATTAATGAATAGTGATAGTACTGTTAAGAATGCATTATTCTTCAACGTATTAAAATATGCTTGGGGATTATGCTTAGACTTTAATGTAGATACTATATTAATGGTAGATGAAGCGCATGTACTTTTAGGTGATAACAATGTACTTGGAGCAGATTTCTTAGCACAAGTACAAAGACGTGCACGTAAGTATAATACTGGAACAATAATCATTACACAACAACCTAGTGATTTTAGTGATCCAGCTGTTATTACTCAAGGTAAAGCTATTTTTGATAACTCTTCATATTATTTAGTTATGGGACTTAAGAAACAAGCTGTTGAAGATTTATCATTATTAATAGATTTAAATGATAATGAAAAAGAAAGTATAAAACATTATTCTCAAGGTGAAGCATTATTTGTATGTGGTAGTCGTCGTATGAGAATAAATATTGCTGTTACACAAGATGAATTAGATTCCTTTGGAAGTGGAGGAGGATTCTAACAAGAAGTTAGGTGGTGATTTCGGTGGCATATGAGGCACGTAGTAATGAAGAATTAGAAGAAATGGAGCAACGAGCTCAATCTAATGCTGCAAATCAAAAAGCAATTCAAGCAGGAATGCATGCTGCTGCTAATTCGGATGGTGTTATAGGTACTATTGCTAAAGCTGGCGAAAAAGCTGATGATTTAACTGGTGGTGCCGTTAGTAGGAAAGCTGGAGAGTTGGCAACAGATTTAAATAAAGTTGTTCCTGGTGCACAAGCAATGACAAATAAACTTGCTAATAGTGAGTTAGCTGATAAAGCATATGATGCATATCAGGCAAGACAAGGTAAATCTGCTGATGATAAAGCTAAAGAAAAAGCCGCTGAAAAAGCTGCAGAAGCTAAAGGTCCTAAAGAGGCAGAGAATCAAGCAAAAAAAGGAGGAGATCAAAAAGAATCTCTTCCTTCTTCTGATGGAAAAAATACTCCATCTGATCAAAATAAAAAAGATAAAGATAAAGACAAAGATAGTGGTTCGGATAATAATAAAGATAAAGATAATAAAGATGCTGGCGATGAAGATAAAGAAAAGAAGGATGGTTCTGGAGCAGGACTTTTTGCAGGATTAGGTATTTCAGGTGTATTACTACCTATAGTAATAGCACTAGCTCCAATCATTGTAATATTCTTTTTAATATTTGGTTTATTTTCTACAGTATCTAGTTTATTTGATTTTGATGATGCTTTTACTGTTAGTTCAATTGCAGGTAATTCTACTGGTGGATTAGAGGTATCAGTTGATGATCCTGATAAAAAAGCATTTGGTGAAAGAATTGTTGCCGTAGTAAATAAATTTCAAGAAAATGGTAAGACTGTAGATCCTTTAATGATTACTTCAGTTTATCATGCCTTGAATTTATATGATGAGAAAATTACATATAGTACTATGGATGTTACTAAAATTACTAAAATAGCTAATGCTATGTTTGAGGATAATATATATAGTGAAACAACATTTATTAATAATTTAAAGAGTTCTATTATACCTAGTTATTTACCAGGACTTAATGAAGAAACAAAAAATGAATTTGTAAAAGAAGTATTTAATTATGTAGAAGGATATAATTCATTAATTGGTTCTGAGGAGAGTTGTATAACTAATGGTACTTGTACATATAACATTAAAGGTTTTTATATAAATGGAAGTATGTATAAAAAAGAAATGAATGTTAGTAATTTATATGTTAGATTAATGCAATGTGGTTCTTATGATGGAAACAATGCTGGTGGAAATTGGGGAAGTGCTTTAGATGGTGAAGATTTAATTCCTTTTGAAAAATATGTATTAGGTGTTGCTTATCAAAAAATGGGTAAAGATGCTACAGAAGAGGCATTTAAGACTCAATTGGTAGCAGCTCGTAGTTTTGCTTTGACTCGTCCTACACAAATGGCTTCTTCTACAGAATGGCGTTCATTAAAACAAGAAGATGGTAAATGGATATTACAAGTAGCTAGTTGTGCTGCTGATCAAGTATATTGTGATCCTGATAAAGGATGTTCATCTGCTACAGGAAATGCACAATATGAACAAGTTTATAGTGGTACTGATCATGGTAAAAAGATAAAAGATGCATTACCTGGTGATTCATTACTTCGTAAATATGCTAGTGATACACGTGGAATTACTTTAGTTAATAAACAGGGATATATTGTTTCAACAGATTATACTGATAAAGAAGTAAAACAATTCACAACTTTATCTAATGAAGGACTTGATTATAAACAAATATTAGTTCAAGTTTATAGTAAAAAGTATTCTAATGTAGGATCATTAAGTTTAGCTAGAACATCATGTGATAGTTGTGAAGTTAATACTGAATATGCTAGTTGGAAACAAACTAGTAAAGAGTGGTCTGGTGTAGCTATGGGTAATAGTGGAAGAAATATTGGACAAATTGGATGTTTAGTTACATCTATATCTATTCAAATAGCTAGAAGTGGTGTACAAACTAATATTAGTAATTTTAATCCAGGTACTTTTGTTCAAGCATTAAGTAAGCAAAATGGATTTGGTGCTTATGGTGATTTACTTAGTTATACATCTGTTCAAAATATAGCCCCTGCTTTTAAATATCAAAATAGTGTATCTTTAGCAGGAATGAGTAAAGATGATAAATTAAATACTATTCGTAGTATTGTAAATCAAAAAGGTGTATATGCAGTTATGGAAGTTAAGGGTAATACAGGACAACACTGGGTTGCTGTAGAATCAGTTGAAGGAGATAAAATTAAAATATATGATCCGGGTAGCAATATATCAGTTATGTGGTGTCAACAATATCCTTGGTCTAATACTTCTAGAATTGTATATTATAAGGTTGGTTAGGTGATAATATGAAATCAAAAAAAGTTTATATTGTTTTAATAGCTATAATATTTATATTCTTTATAGTAATGTTTCTATTATTTGGTGTAGATGAATTAAAGAAAGAAAATTATAATACAACAATAATAGTAGGGGACGATACTGTATGGAAATATGATAAAAAGACTTGGAATAATGTTTTTTCTCATGATGATGTTAATTGGAAAAAATTTGATGTTTACTTAGATGGTGAAAAGAAAGGTAATTATTATCTATGGTATAGTGATGGATGGTATGCTTTTGATAATAAGAAGAATGCAATAACAATAGATAGTGAATTATTGGCTATTAATTCTAATGTAGATATTTCTGTTTATAATTTTATTGGTGATGAAATAACTGATTATTCTTATGTATATGATGTATTAAAAACAAATAAATTATCTAATGATAATACTTATACATCTAATCAAAAAGTAATATTTGATTTTGATAATGATGGTGTGGAAGAAGAGTTTTATTTAATTACTAATGCTTTTTCTACAGAGTCTAATATAGATAAAGTATTCTCTATAGTATTCATGGTTAAAAATGAAAAAACTTATCCTATTTATACTAATATAAGTGAGAATACTGGATTTAATGGATGTATGCCATATTTTAGTAGTTTTTTAGATGTAGATAATGATTCTAAATATGAGTTTATATTGAGTTGTTCTAAGTATAGTACTTCTGGTACTACTAGAATGTTATATGAGTTTAATAAAGATAAATTTAAAATATTAATTTCTAATAATAAATAATGACTTTTTATAAAAGTTAAGATATAATATGAGTGAAGGAGTCGAGGTATATGAAATTTAAACTTCGTGCAGATGCTGAAGATTTAACAATTTTTGTAATATTTGCAGTTTTTCTATTATATATAGTAGCAATAAGTGTTGCTAATATCAGTAGTTTTGCAGCAGATGGACATCTATCAGGATTGAATCCAATACCTGCATTTTCATCTGAGCATATTTTTTCAACAATTACTTTATACCTTGTTGCTTTATTAGGGTTATTTGCTAGTGTTGGTTCAATGTTTTTTGAAAGAGAAAAAGGTTTTGGATTAACTACTGAGAAAAAAGATAAAGGTTACTCTAGATGGGCAAAAGATAAAGAAATAAAGGAAGAACTTGAAAGAGTAGAAATTAAACAAAAAAATTCTAAGGCAGCTGGTGTCCCTATTCTAATAAACGAAAATGAAATGTGGGTAGATAATGGTGAGTACCATTCATTAGTAATTGGTGCTACTGGTTCAGGTAAAACTCAAACTGTTATTTTACCAACTGTACATAGTTTAGCTAAGGCTAAAGAATCAATGATTATAACTGACCCTAAGGGTGAAATTTATGAAAAAACTTCTAATATGCTTCGTGCTAGAGGTTATCAAATATTATTATTAAACTTCCGTGATCCACAAAATGGTAATTCATGGAATCCAATGAGTTTACCATATCAAATGTATAAGAGTGGTAATCAAGATAAAGCAATAGAGTTATTAGATGACCTTGCTTTAAATATACTTTATGATGAATCAAATAAGAATGCAGATCCATTCTGGGAGAAAACTTCTGCTGATTATTTCTCAGGTGTAGCTTTAGGTTTATTTGAAGATGCTAAAGAAGATGAAATAAACATCAATAGTATTTCACTTGCTACTACAGTAGGTGAAGAAAAATTTGGTGGATCTACATATATTAAAGAATACTTTAATTCAAAAGATCCTGCTAGTGCTGCTGCAATAAATGCATCAAGTACTATTATGGCTCCTAGTGAAACTAAAGGATCTATCTTATCTGTATTTAAACAAAAAGTTAAATTATTCGCATCTCGTGAAAATTTAAGTGAGATGTTAAGTTATAGTGATATTGATCTTGAAAGTATTGGTGAAAAACCAACTGCTGTATTTATAGTTATTCAAGATGAAAAGAAAACATATCACTCATTAGTTACAATATTATTAAAACAAATTTATGAAACATTAATAGCTGTGGCTCAAAAACATGGTGGAAAGCTTCCTGTAAGAACTAATTTCTTACTTGATGAGTTCCCTAATATGCCACCTTTGAAAGATGTTACTACAATGATTACTGCAGCTCGTTCTAGAAATATTCGTTTTACAATGATTATTCAAAACTTTGCACAATTAGATGATGTGTATGGTAAAGAAACAGCTGAAACTATTCGTGGTAACTGTGGTAATATTATTTACTTGATTACTACAGAATTAAAAGCCTTAGAAGAAATTTCTAAGATGTGTGGTGAAGTTAAATCTAAGAAAGATGATAAGACTGCTTCTACACCATTAGTTACTGTATCTGATTTACAAAGAATGAAAAAATTTGAAGTAATTATTCTTCGTATGAGAAAACAACCATTTAAAACTAAATTTACACCATACTTTAAATTAGATTGGGGTGTTAATTATCCATTAGCTAAGTATCCAATACGTAAGAAAAGAGAAGTTCATACTTTTGATATAAAAGAGTTTGTTAAAAATCAAAAGAAAAAGAAATTACTTGAAATGATGAATGCAGCTGATGACAGTGATAATGGTGGTGCAAGTATGCCATTTGGTTTATCACCAATTGGTGTTGGAGAAAGTTCTCCTACTATACCAGATTTCTTAACTAGAAGAACACAAGTTGAAGAAGAAAAACCAACAGTACCAGATTTTGAAACATTCAAAAAAAGAGTTGCTGAGGAAGAACCTGCTACTAGACCAGTTTCTGCTAGTCCTATATCAGATGATGATGAAGATGATGATTTAGGATTTGATGTAGATGAATTAGTTAGAAAGATTGATGCTAAAATTGCAGAACTTGAAGCAGAAGAAAAACGTGAAATGGAAGCAGAGAATAATAAAGTGGTTGAGACTGAACCAGTTGAAGAGAAAAAAGAAATTACTACAACTCCAATTAAATTGGAAGAAGAATCAGATGATGATGATTTCTTTGATGACTTTTTTGATAATTAGGAAGGATGTTAAATATGGGTATTAATTTTAATATTGTAAAGAAACCAAAAACTGAAGAAGACGATGGTGAAGAATTAGAAGAAGAAACAATTGAAGGAGAAGAAAGTAAACCAAGTAATGGTTATGATCCTAAGAAAAAAATGCTTAGATTTATGGCTATAATTATGGGTGGTTTGATTGTTCTATTAATTATATTATTTGTTGTATCTTCATTAGGAAAAGGATCATCTAGTACTTATACTTATACTGAAATAGAAAATATTTTAGAAGAAGCAAGTAAAGAGTATTATAAAGATAATCCATCTTATTTACCTATAGATGAAAGTGATATTGTAGAAGTAGGTTCTTCTACTCTAGTTGAAGCAGGTAAGATGGAAGATTTATCAAATTATCCTACAAAGGATGGTACAGTTTGTACAGGAAGTGTAAAAGTAATATATGAAGATGATGAATACTTATATACTCCAATTATAAATTGTGGTGATAAGTATAGTACAGTTGCTTTAACTACTAAGATATTAGATAGTAGTAAGTTAGTTACTACTGGTGATGGATTATATGCTAGAAGTGGTGAATATGTTTTCCGTGGAGAAAATGTTAATAACTATGTTAAACTAGATAAAAGTTTATGGAGAATAGTTAAGATTACTTCAAATGATGAATTAGTTCTAATTAACCAAGATGGTATAGGATATACTACTGTTTGGGATGATAGATATAATGAACAACAACAATATGATGCTGGTATCAATAACTATAGTGTAAGTAGAATAAAAGATTATCTTAATGTAGCCTATAAAACTCCAGATGAAGATGAAAATGAGTTAATTATTTCTAAGAAAGATAAAGCTAGAATGGTTGCTTATAATGTATGTGTTGGTAAGAGAGTTTCTACTAGTGAAGATAAGAAAAATACAGAAGAATGTAAGCAAACATTAAAAAATCAAAAATACGGGTTACTTACTTTATCTGATTATATGTATGCTAGTGTAGATCCAAATTGTAAATCATCAGAATCTAAGTCATGTGGTAATTATAATTATTTAGTTATTAATGATGATTGGTGGTTAGCTACAGCTAATAGTGCAGATACATATGGTGTATATCAAGTTAGAAGTGGTGGTTCAATATCTATTGAAGATGCTGCTGATAATGCTTTAACTCGTCCTGTAATTCACTTAAATAGTAGTGTATTATATAAGAGTGGTAAAGGTACAGCAGAAAAGCCATATAAAGTTAGATAGGAATCTATTATGATATAGATTCTTTTTTTTTCATTAAATACTATGGAGGTGTTTAATGAAAAATATAATAGATATTAGAAGTAGAGATATGTATAATACTAATCATATACCTGGAGCTATTAATATAGAGTATTTAGAATTACTTAGTAATCCTAGTAAATATTTAAATATGAATGATACTTATTATTTGTATTGTACTTCGGGATATACTAGTAGTATAGTTTCTAATAAATTAAATATGTTAGGATATAATACTGTAAATATAGATGGTGGTTTTAATAATTATTTGTTAAGAAAATAGAATTATAGTATAATAGTTAAAGAAGGTGATAAGGGTGGATGTTGTTGAACAAATAATAGAATTTAGTACTAATTTTATATCATCCGGTGGATTATTATTTGGATTCTTTATAGTATATATAGAATGTTTAATACCTATATTACCTTTAAGTGTTTTTATAGCACTAAATGTTAATGCATTTGGATTTTTTATAGGAGTATTAATATCTTGGATAGCTACTTGCTTGGGATGTGTTACTTGTTATTACTTATATATATATTTAGGTGATAAATTAACTAAGAAATTCATAACTAAGAAGACTTATAATAAAATAAAAGATAAAGTAGATTTGTTTAGAGATATTTCGTTTTCTAAATTAGTCTTAGTAATTACAGTACCTTTTACTCCATCATTTTTAATTAATCTATTAGCTGGATTATCTAGAATGCCTAAAGAAAAATTCTTTTTAGGATTATTAATAGGTAAGATATTTACTATTATATTTTGGGGTTATATAGGTAAAACTCTAATAGAAAGCTTAACTGATATTAAAGCATTAATATATATTGGTATTACTTTAGTAGTAGCATTTATAATAAGTAAGATTGTTACAAAGAAATTTGGTATAGAATAGAAATATTTGTATATTAAAAATTCGGAAATTTCCGGATTTTTTTTTGTTTAAAAAAAACACTTGACACACGAACAATTGTATTATATATTCAAGGTGTGGGGGTAATATAAAATGAATAATATAATTGTAAAAGATGAAGTTATGATAGAAAATTTGATTTATGAAGTTAGAGGAAAACAAGTTATGCTCGATAGTGATTTGGCTAAACTTTATGAATGCAAGAATGGGACAAAAGAAGTTAATCAGGCTGTAAAAAATAATATTGAGAAGTTTCCAGAGAGATATGCATTTAGAATAAGTGAAGTAGAAAGTAAAAACTTGAAGTCAAAAATTTTGACTTCAAGTATGAGTACTTATGGTGGATCAAGAAAAGGGCATACAGTTTTTACTGAACAAGGTGTAGCTATGCTCGCAACAATACTACATACACCAGTAGCTACACAGATAAGCATAAGAATTATGGATGCCTTTGTAGCGATGAGACATTATATAAGTGATAATGAATTAAGATTATCTAATGTTGAAACTAAAATTATAGAACATGATGAAAATATAAAATTGTTACAAGAGTCATTTAAGAAATTTGAAGAAAAGAAAAAAATTAATGAGATATATTATAATGGACAAATATTTGATGCTTATTCTAAGATACAAGATATATTTAAAACTGCAAATAATAAGTTAATAATAATTGATGCTTATGCAGATAACACATTACTAGATATTATAAAAAAATTAAATGTAAAAGTAGTTATTATAACTAAATCTAATAATCTTCTTACAAATCAAGATATTTTAAAATATAATGGACAATATAATAATTTAAAAGTAATATTTAATAATGATTTTCATGATAGATATTTTAT
>CAMOXZ010000017.1 GCA_946629545.1 uncultured Caryophanales bacterium
AAAAAATGTATACTATTGCAAAAGAAAATAATGTATCTTTAGTAAGAGGAAATTATGAGACTACTTTTGGACCATACAAAAGTGAATCTAAAAGTACTTGGAGTAATATAGGTAGTAGTAGGATAGTTGATGTCAGAGAAAACAAAGATTATGTTGTAACAGAAACTCCTGGAATTGGTAATAAATTAATAGGTAGAGAATTAATAGGAGATTTAAGGTTTCCTGAAAAAACTAAATGGGAAGATTTAGCTATTATACCTGTAATTATTGCGAGTAGTGAAAAACTATTTCATATGGATGAACCAGTATATAATTATAGAGTAAATATGAGCACAACTATAAAAGATTTTATAAATAAGATTCCTAATATTTTAGATATAATAAAATGTGTTGAAAATATTGAAAAACAAATGGAAGTAAGAGGTTTATCTGAAGAATATAAAGAACAAATAAAAAGTTTATATATATTACATACTTTATTTAGAGTAGAAAACGCTATGTTATGGGTAAACTTTCCACATAAAAAGAAAGAAATTGTTATAAGTTCTTTAGTAAGTATTTTAGATGCAAAGTATCCTGATTGGAATGAAAACAAAGTTATTGAAGAATATAAATCTATAAATGGATTATTTAAATTTGATATGAATAGATTAAAATATTATACAAATGAAGAATATAGAAATGTAGATAGAGAAACAGCTGAAAACAATATTAGAAATTCTTTTAAATAAGGAGATAAAATGAAAGGTAATAGAATTATAGTACATACTTTGATTATTAGTGAAGGTAAATATTTAGTTACTAAGAGAAGTAAAGAAGAATCTACTTATCCAGAATATTGGGATATTCCAGGGGGTTTAGTTGAGCTAGGAGAACTTCCTAAAGATGCAGTAATTAGAGAAACTAAAGAAGAAGTAGGATTGAATATTATTCCTACTAGGGTAATACATGAAGATAGTAATTTTGATAAAGAGAAAGATTTAGTATTTATAAGACTTGTTTATTTATGTGAATTAAATGATGATATTAAGAATATTAAACTACAAGAAGATGAACATTCTGAATATAGATTAATTAGTTCTATTGATGAATTAAAAAATGAAAAAATATCACCATTTTTAATAGATTTATTTAATGAAATATAGGAGGCTATTATGGAAATGATAGTACATCTACATCCTGAAGTATTTGATATAGTTTTAAATAAAGATAAAGATGTAGAAATAAGAGTAAATGATGAAAAGAGAAGAAAACTAAATATAGGCGATACATTAGTATTTTTAAAAAGACCTGATGATATTGAAAGTATTAGTGCTACTATTACTAATTTAGTTTATTTTAATAGTTTTTTAGATGTAACTAATTATTATGATATGAAAAGAATATATTTAGAAGGAACTACTAAGGATGAATATATTAATTTAATGAAGAAGTTTTATAGTGATGAAGAAGTATCTAAGTATGGAGTAGTTGCGATAGAGTTTAAGCTAAATTAAACTCTTTTTATTATAGAAAAAAGTACTATTTCTAGTACTTTTATATGTTTAGTAAATAGATTGATAGTGATAGGATTGTTGCAAATATTAATAGTAATATGTATGGATATAATAACTTAGATATTTTACTATTTAATAGAGAAGTTTCTTCATATAGAAATAAACTAGATAGGAGAGTACCTAAACAAGATACAAATCCTAGGAATGGATTATTTAATCCAAAGAATAGTAGAGTGTAACTTTGATTGAATAAGTAATTTATTAATAGTGTTATTTTATAAGATGGGTTTATATCTTTTAATTTATAGTTTCTTAGAATTGTATAAATAGTTATAGCTATTAATATATACATAATAGTCCAAGCTATTGGGTAAAATATTTTTGGTGGGGCAAAGAATGGTTTATTTATAGTGTCATAATACTTATAATTTAGTGGAATTATACTAGAAATAAACCAAGGTAAAAGTGATACTAAAAATAGTAATATCTTTTTTATCATTTAATCATCTCCTCTTTTATTATTCTATGTAGTGTTGTATAATATTATTAGTATTTTGGAGGGATTTTATGGAAAATGAATTAATGCAAGATGAGAAAAATGTTCTTACGATGAAATTACTTCATTATTTTATAACTGAAAAGAATTATAATCCTATAATATTACAGGGTGTTGATAATGAAATTTGGTTAGAGAACTTAGATGCAGATTGTAAAATAGTTCGTATTGTATCTGGGTATATTCATAATGATGAACAATATGAATTTGATGTATTTAAGACTAAAAGAATACTTAATAAAATTAGAAAAAAGACTTTTTCATTTAGAGTAAATGTAATGAGTTTCTTTTTAGATATGGGAGATAATGTTACTACTGATATTAATAGTGATTCTAAATTAATGGGTATTAAGATTAGTGAAGAATCTGATATAGAGAAGAATGATATTGTTAAAAAGTTATTTCCTGATCTTAGTAAAAAGATGGTTTATAGTGAAGATGGATTGGAATTATTTACTAAGATTACTAATGATATAAATGAACATAATATGAAAGATGCTTCTAAAATAGAGAATGTATTTAAAGATAAAGGACCTTATATTACTTATGTATTAATGGGAATAAATGTTTTATTATACTTAGTACCTATTTTATTAGGTAGTTATGATTATATTATTAATAAATATTGTGTACATGGACCTAGTATTAGAGGTGGAGAGTATTATAGATTAATTACTGGTATGTTTTTACATGGTAGTATTATGCATTTATTCTTTAATGTATATGCTTTATATGTAATTGGTAGTCAAATAGAGAATTATTTTGGTAGAATTAAATACCTAATAATTTATATATTCTCTGGAGTAATGGGTGCATTATTCTCTATGATATTTAATGGTAGTGTTTTATCTATTGGAGCTAGTGGAGCTATATTTGGTTTAATGGGTTCATTATTATACTTTGGATATCATTATAGAGTTTACTTAGGTAATGTATTAAAGACTCAATTAATTCCATTAATTATATTTAACTTAGTACTAGGTTTTGTATTAAGTGGAGTAGATAATTTTGCACATATAGGAGGATTAATTGGAGGAGTACTTATTACTAAGGCTGTTGGGGTTAAAGAAAAGAGTACTACTTTTGATAAGACTAATGGTTGGATAATTACTATTATATTTACATTAGTAATGTTATATGTAGCATTTGTTTATAGTGTTAGAGGTTAATATGAGTAAGATAGTTATTGATAATGTATTAAAAGCAATTCATTATATTTTAGAACATAATAGATATAAGTATACTGAGAAACAAATATCTTTAGCAGATGAATTTATAACTCCATATATTAGTGAATTAAAGATTGATGAAAAAGAGTTTAATGTTAAAACTGTAGGAGCTCCTAAATTATCTACTGATAAAAGAATAGTTCCTATATTAATTAAGTATTTTGCTTATATAGAGGATAATATGAGTTTATATAATGAATTAATGAAAGAAAAGTATTTGTTTTATGTAAATCATGTTGCTAAGTTTTATGCTTTGGATAGAGTTATTTCAGGTAATTTTAAAATAAATGAATATAAGAATATATTATTAAAATATGAAGGTGCTGTATCTTGTTTTTATTACTCAATTAGAGGTTTGGAGAAATCTGAAAGAGAAAGATATTCTAAAGAGTTTAGTGATATAGTACATAGAGATCAAACTACTTTAAAAGTGGGTTATAAAGAGGGAGAAGAAGCTAATAATTATAAATTCTTATGTAAGAAGAATTTTGATTTATTTGGAAAAGAGTTTTTATTAAAACTTAATGATAAACAAAGGAATATGATTAATAGTTTGTTTGCTAGTATTGATGAAAAAAGTGCTTATAAGATTAAAGAATTAATTAATAAGTATCCTGATTTTAATAATGCTAATATTAGTATTGAATTAATTAACTATCTTAGTGTAGATGAGATTTATTCTTTAGATATAAAAGATTGTGTACTATATGAAGTTGCTTTAAGAGTAGGATTACAAGATAGAATTAGAAATATATTAAGATTAGATCCTAATTTTAATTGTAAGAGTTCTTTTATAAAAGAAGAGATATTTAGAGTACTTAGTGATGAAGAAATTGTAGGACTTAGTGATTTAGCTAAAGAAGAAATATTGAATATAAAAGTACCTAAAATAGATAATGTATTAGTTATGCCTGTTAAGAAAATTAAAAAGATAGTAGCACATGATTTAAAAAGAAGAGAAAAAAATGATTCTACTGGAAGTATTAAGAAATAAATATTGTAAATAGTTTATTGAAATGATAAAATAAAATTATGAATAGTAGAGGTGATATTATGTCTTCTGAACAAACTAGTTTATTTGATATTACTCAAGTAGATACTGAAATTGTTAGAGAAACAATTAGTAGTGTTTATAAGTCTTTAGAGGAGAGAGGTTATAATCCAACTAATCAAATAGTTGGGTACTTGATTAGTGGCGATCCTGGATATATTTCTAGTTACCAAGATGCTAGAAACAAAATTCAAGAAATTGATCGTGCTAAGATAGTAGAAATTCTATTAAGTGAATTTCAAAAGAATAATAAATGAAATATCTAGGACTTGATTTAGGTAGTCGTACTTTAGGTGTAGCAGTTAGTGATAAGACAGGATTAATTGCGTCTGGTTATGAAGTTATTCGTCATGAAGAAGAATATGATAGATTACTTGAAGAAGTAAAGAATCTTGTTTCAGAACTAAATATAGAAGCAGTAGTATTAGGATTTCCTAAGAATATGAATAATACTATTGGGCCTAAGGGAGAACTTAGTTTAGAGTTTAAAGAAAAGTTAGAGAAGATATTATCAATACCAGTTTATTTACAAGATGAAAGATTATCTACTAAGAGTGCATTAGATACATTAATAAAAGGGGATGTATCTAGAAAGAATAGAAAAAAAGTAGTTGATAGTGTAGCAGCTACTATAATATTACAAAGTTATTTAGATAGGAGAAAAGAATATGAAGAAAAATAGTTTTTCAATGATTGATGAAAATGGTAAAGAAATAATATATGATGTATTATTTACATTTGAAAGTGATGAAACAAATAAAAATTATATAGTGTATACTGATAATACTAGAGATGAAACTGGTAATATACAAGTATATGCTTCAATATATGATCCAGAAGATCCTAATAGTAAATTAGAGGCAATTACTACAGAAAAAGAATGGAAAGTAATTGAAACAATATTAGAGACTTTACAAGAAGAAATTCGTAAAAAGAAAGAAGAACAAAATAATGAGCAATAGCTCTTTATTTTTTCTGGAGGTAATATGAAAAGAAGGAAGTTTAAACCATTATTCTTTATAATTTTGGTTGTTTTAATTGTTGGTATTCTTATAGGTAGTTATTTCTTTTTTACTGGACCAGTTAATAGTTTAGATAAAAAAGATATAGAAGTTGAGATTAAGAGTGGTACTAGTAGAGAAGGAATTGCTAAAATACTTAAAGAAAAGGGATTAATTAGAAGTGTAAATGTTTTTAAGTTATATCTTAAAATGAATAATGTTACTAATTTAAAGGCAGATACTTATTTACTTAATAAAACTATGAATTTAGAAACTATTATTAAGGAATTAGAGAAGGGTAGTAATTATAATCCTAATAGAATAATTCTTACTTTTAGAGAAGGAGAAAGAGTTACTGATTATGCTAAAGTAATTGATAAGAAGACTAATAATAGTTATGATGATGTTATTAATACTATTAATGATAAAGAGTATTTGAATGAATTAATTACTAAGTATTGGTTTTTAACAGATAAAATACTTGATAGTGATATATATTATCCATTAGAGGGGTATTTAGCTCCTGAAACTTATTTCTTTGATAATAAAGATGTTAGTGTTAAAGAGATTATTAGCACTTTATTAAATCAAGAAGAAAAGGTATTAGAAAAATATAAAGATAAGATTAGTAGTGATCCACATTACTATATTACTATGGCATCTATTGTAGAGTTAGAGGGTACTAATAGTTCTAATATGAAGACTATTGTTTCTGTATTTGAAAATAGATTAAAGAGTAGAATGAATTTAGGAAGTGACGTTACTACTTATTATGGATTACAAGTAGCAATGACTAGTGATTTAACTAGTGAACAATTTGCTTCAGTAAATGGTTATAATACTAGAAGTACTACTATGATGGGTAAGATGCCTATAGGACCTATTAGTAATCCTAGTAAAGAAGCATTAGATGCTAGTATTAATCCTGAAGTATCAGATTATTATTATTTTGTAGCTGATAAACATGGTAAAGTTTATTTTACTAAGACATTAGCTGAACATAATGCTAAAGTAGCAGAAATTAAGAAGAACGGAGATTGGATTTGGTAGTATGTTAGATGACCTGATAAATAGAATGAGAGAATATGCTTTAGAAAATAATGTTCCTATTATGACTGAAGGTGGAATTAATTATTTAATGAAGTATATAAAGAAAAATAAGATAAAAAGAATCCTTGAAGTAGGTACAGCTATTGGTTATTCTGCAATTATGATGTGTAGTGTAGATAGTGATATAGTTGTTACTACTATTGAGAGAGATGAAAAAAGATACTTAGAAGCTTTAAAAAATATAAAGAAAGCTAAGATGGAAGATAGAATTAATTTAATATATAAAGATGCTTTAGAAGTTAATTTAGATGAAGAATTTGATTTAATATTTATTGATGCTGCTAAAGCACAAAATAGAAATTTTTTTGAAATGTTTGAAAAAAATCTTGCAAAAGATGGTACAATTATTACAGATAACATGAATTTTCATGGATTAGTTTATAAAGATTTAGAAAGTATTGAAAGTAGAAATTTGCGTCAATTAGTACGTAAAGTTAAAGAATATAGGGAATTTTTAGAGAATAATAAAAACTTTACTACAGAGTTTTATGATATAGGAGATGGAATAGCTGTTAGTAAAAAATCGTAGGTGATAATATGGAATTATTTCAAATATTGGATTGTAGTACGTTAGGTACTTGTTGTAAAGATTATAGTATTATTGGTGTTTTAGCTGTTACTAAAAGAATGTTTACATTAATTCAAATTGTAGTACCTATTGTTTTAATAGTGGCTGCTACTGTTCAATTTATACAATTAACAATAAATCCTGAATTAAAAGATGGATTTAGAAGAATATTAAATAAGTTAATGGCTGCGATTATTGTTTTTATGTTACCAACATTAGTAGATGTATTTTTAATGGCTACTACTGAAAACTTTACTGTATCAGCTTGTTGGAGTCAGGTAAAAATATCTGAACTAGGTGATTTATTTGGTGGTACTTATATTTCAGGTTCAGATAGTTCTGTTTGGTTAGATCCAGATGAGTATGAGAAGATTGAAAAGCAAAAGGAAAAGACTACAGCTACTACAACTACAGCTACTACAACTACAGCTACTAGTAAGGTTTCTGCTAAGCAATTAGCAATTGTTTCTTATGCTAAGAAATTTTTAAATAAAGATTATAAATATAAATATAAGGGTAAATGGGATTGTACTGGATCATATGAACCTACTGATTGTAGTGGATTCGTAAAATGTGTTATTAAAAATACTACTGGTGTTAGTATACCTCGTAAGGCTAATAATATGTGGAAAAAAAGATCTCAATATTTTGAGGTAGTTAGTGAGAAAAATCGTCAAGCAGGTGATATTATTTATTATGGTGGTACTGGTCATGTAGGTATATACACAGGTACAGGAAAAGAAATAATTCATAATAAAGGTACTGGTTACGGTATAGTAAAAGATAGTAATTATAATAAAGCTTCTAAACATGGAAAACCAGTTGGATTTTTAAGAGTAAAAGGTGTTAAAGAATGATAGAAAAGTTTAATAAAATGGATAATAATAAAAAAATTCCTATACTTATTGGTGGTACAGTAGTAATTATAGTTTTAGTTATTTTGTTATCATATTTTTTAAATAAAGATCATGATTATAAAAATATGAAAGAAGATAAAAATAAAGATTATGTTTATACTGTTGATAGTGATAGGAAAGATGAATTCTTTATATATATCCCAAAGATTAATATTAAAGGATCTACTATTGAGAATATAAATAAAGATATTGTTTCATATTTAGATGATTTTATATATGAGGATATGATAAGATCAAATTATGAATATGAAATTAATGGTAAAGTATTATCATTAGTTATTAAGACTGTAGATTATGGTAATGATGATATACCTCTTGTATATTTTAAGACTTATAATATTAATTTAAGTAATATGCAATTATTAAGTGATGAAGAATTATTAAGTGCTTATGAAGTTACTTTAGATGATGTTAGTAAATCTATAGAAAAGAAATTTAAGTATTGGTATAAAGATCTTTTAAAAGAAGAATACTTTGATGAAGAAGATTGTGATTATGAATGTTTTTTAGGAAATCGCGATGTAGAAAATTATACAGATGATATTTCTTATTATATTGAAAAAGGTAATTTGGTTGTTTATAAACCTTTTGTATTTTATTCAATTATAGGAGAAGAAAAATATTTTAAAGAAGAAGATTTTAAATTTGTAATAAGTAAGTAGGTGAAATTATGGAATTATTCCAAATATTAGATTGTAGTACTTTAGGTACTTGCTGTACTGATTATAGTATAATTGGTGTTTTAGCTGTTACTAAAAGAATATTTACATTAATTCAAATTGTAGTACCTATTATTTTGATAGTTGCTGGTACTGTGCAATTTGTACAATTAACAATAAATCCTGAATTAAAAGACGGATTTAGAAGAATATTAAATAAGTTTATGGCTGCAATTATTATTTTCTTATTACCTATGTTAGTGGATGTATTTTTAATGGCTACTACTGAAAACTTTACTGTATCTTCTTGTTGGGAACAAGTAAAAATATCTGAATTAGGAGATTTATTTGGTGGTACTTATATTGCGGGTTCAAATAGTTCTGCCTGGTTAGATCCAGATACTTATAAAGAAAAAACAACTAAGAAGATTACTATTAATAAAACTAATTCTACTCTTAGAGAACAAATGGTAGCATATGCCTTAAGTTTTGTAGGTAATAAATATAGAAAGGATACATGTAATTGGCATGGTGGTTCAAAGTATAAACCAACAGATTGTATTGGATTTGTAAAAGGTGTTTATGAGAACTTTGGAATTACTACTTTGAAAAAGGCACCTTGTGGAACTAATTCTTTATATAAACATAGAAGTGGTATATTAACTGAAGTATCTAAAAAAGATGCTAAACCTGGAGATCTTGTTTTATGGAAAAAACATGTTGCATTATATATTGGTAATGGACAAATAGTTCATGCTGTAAATAGTAAAAAAGGTGTAATAAGCCAAAAAGTTTATGGTGGAACAGAAAAGAATCCGTTTAGGGGATACTTTAGAGTAAAGGGTGTTGACTAATGATAGATAAGTTTAAAAAAATGGATAATAGTAAAAAGATTCCTATAGTTATTGGAATGTCTTTAGTATTAATAGTATTTATTATTGTATATTCATTAAATAAGAATAATGGTGTTGATTTTGAAGTAGTAAAAGAATATAGTGATAAGGAAATAGTTTATACTGCTGATACTATTGAAATAGATGAATTATTTCATATATATGTTCCATATGTAAATATAAAAGGGACTTCTATTATACTTATAAATGAAGATATAAAGTCATATATAGATGAATTTGCTAATAAAAAAATGGTAATAGTTACTTATGAATATACTGTTAATGGTAAAGTATTATCATTAGTTATAAAAACTGTAGATTATGGTGATGAGGATACAGGACCTGTTGCATATTTTAAGACTTATAATATTAATTTAAAAACTAATGAATTAGTAAGTGATGAAGAATTATTAAGTGCTTATAATGTTAATTTAGCTGATGTTAGTAGTGCTATTGAGAAACAATTTAAATATTGGTATAAGGAACTTAATAAAGAGGGATATTTTGAAGAAGATTGTGATTATGAATGTTTCTTAGAGTATCGTGAAGTAGATGATTATACTGAAGATGTTAGTTATTATATTGAGAAGGGTAAATTAATTGCTTTTAAACCATTTGTAGTTTACTCTATATATGGAGAAGAAGATTATTTTACTGAGAACGATTTTAAATTTACAATAAAATAATAAAGAAAGTTTAACTTTCTTTTTTTTATGAATTGAATTATAATATGTTCGAGGTGTCTTATGAAGTTATTAATCGAAGTAAGTAGTAAAGACAATTTATATTTAGAAATATGTGATGGAATTATATTAGCTTTAGATAATTATAGTGTTGAGTCTATAGTTTCTTTTAGTCTTGATGAAATAAAAGAAATTAAAAATAATACTTCTAAAGAGATATTTATCAAAATTAATAAGAATCTAATGAATGAGGATATTGAAAAGGTTAAAGATATATTAATTGAATTAGATAAAATAGGTGTTGATGGAGTATTTTTTTATGACTTAGCTATTCTTGAATTAAAGAGAGAATTAGGATTATCAATAGATTTAGTATGGAATCAAACTCATATGGTTAATAATTATAAGACATGTGATTATTATTATTCTAAGGGAGTTAAATATGCTTTACTTGGTAAAGAAATTACTTTAGAAGAAATAATAGAAATTATAAATAAAAGTAAAATAACTAGTATGGTTGAAGTAGTAAGTAAACCTAGTGTAGCTTTTTCTAAGAGAAAGTTAATTACTAATTATTATAAAGATTTAGGTAAAGAGAAAAGTAATGAATTAATTATTCATGAAAAGATTACTGATTCTAATTATTTATTAACAGAAGATAGTAATGGAACTAGTTTTTATTTAGATATAGTTACTAATGGTACTGGTATTATTAAAGAATTATATGAGAATAATTGTCAGTATATAATTATGAGAGAATTTGGAGTGAATTCTTTTGAAGAGTTAATTAAAGATACTAAGAATTATATTAGTAATAATTGTATAGATAATGATTATGTTTCTAAATATAAAAAGTTAGGGGATAGTACAAATTTCTTTTTTAAGAAAACTATTTATAAGGTGAAGAAATGAAAAGAATAGAATTATTATCTCCAGCAGGAGATTTAGAAAGATTAAAGGTTACTCTTTTATATGGAGCAGATGCTGTGTATATTGGAGGACAAAGTTATAGTTTAAGAGCTAATGCTAATAACTTTACTATTGATGAGATTAGAGAAGGTTGTAGTTTTGCTCATAAACTTGGTAAAAGAGTTCATTTAACTTTAAATATAGTATTCCATAATGAAGATATGGAAGAAGTAGAGAAGTTTATTAAAGATGTAGTAGATGCTGGAATTGATGCATTTATAGTAAGTGATCCATTTATTATTTCGCATATTAAGACTAATTATCCTAATGTAGAAGTACATCTTTCTACACAAAATTCTACAAGTAATTATGAAGCTATTAAGTTCTTTGAAAGTGAAGGAATTGATAGAGTAGTATTAGCACGTGAATTAGGTAAGAAAGAGATTAGTGAAATAATAGATAAAGTAAATTGTGATATAGAAGTATTTATACATGGAGCTATGTGTACTTGTTTTAGTGGTAGATGTGCTTTAAGTAATTATGTTACTAATAGAGATGCTAATCGTGGAGGTTGTGCACAAGTATGTAGATTTAGTTTTGATACAGATGAATCTAAAGAGTTTACTATGGCACTTAAAGATATGAATATGGCAGAATACATTGGTGACTTGATAGATATTGGTGTTACTAGTTTAAAAGTTGAAGGTAGAATGAGATCTTTATATTACTTAGCTACAGTTATAGGCACATATAGAGAAATTATAGATAGATATTATGAAGGTACTCTTACACCTCTAGTTATGAAAGTTTTACAAGAAAGATTAGATAGAGTAGCAAATCGTGAGACTTCAACACACTACTTTATGAAAGAAGCTGATTGGACTGATCAATACTATACAGGTAGAAGTGAAGTTTCTAATCAAGATTATTTAGGACAAGTTATAGAATATAAAGATGGGTTAGTTAAATTTTATGAAAGAAACTATTTTGAAGTAGGAGATACAGTAGAATTATTTACACCTAGTGGTGAACATATTAGTTTTGTTGTATCTGAGTTGTATGATTCTGATATGAATAGTGTGGATGTTGCTAGACATCCTGATGATATATATTATTTAAAGTTAGATAGTAATATATCTATACCAGAGTATTCTATGATTAAGATTGTTGAGAGGAAGAATTAATTATGGCAAAATTATATAAAGCAAGATTATTTAGATTAATGTTAGAAAATGAAGAAATGTCTCAATATGAAGCATATCGTGTTGGAACAGTTATTGTTTCAAGAAGAGGTAAAAAGTGTAAGGAATTCTTATATGGAGTAAATCTTCCGGTTTTTGATAGTAAGATGGGACATATTACTGATACTTCTGAACATATAGGTGGTTTTTTAGTTGATTTTTTTGATGAGAAAGATGCAAATACTGAGTATCTTGTTTTAAGAGAAGATTTATCTGAAAGAAATTTAATGACTACAAAAGATATGATTAAATTTGATTATGATCAATATGCTAGTATGTCAATGAAATTAAAACAATATGAAGATGCACCAGAAAAAAAACTATTTAAAACTAAAAATGGAGTAGTATATGGAAAAAGTATTAGAAGAAGCTAAAAAGAATTTTTTAAATAATGAGAGTAATTTAAGTGAATATGCTTGTAGAAATAAAGATGCTATTAGATTATATGAAGATGATGAAGATATAAGAAGTGAGTATTTTCATGATATAGATAGAATTATTCACTCTTTATCATATACTCGTTATTTAGATAAGACTCAAGTATTTACTAAAGCAGAAAATGATCATGTTAGTCGTAGAATTACTCATGTTCAATTAGTTAGTAAAATAGCTAGAACTATTGGTAGAGCATTAAGACTTAATGAAGATTTATGTGAAGCAATAGCACTTGGTCATGATATAGGTCATACTCCTTTAGGACATACTGGAGAAGCTTTATTAAATGAAATATCAGAAAGAGAATTAGGAGAATACTTTGCTCATAATATTCAAAGTGTTAGACACTTAATGGAAGTTGAAAAGAATGGTAATGGACTTAATTTATGTGTTCAAGTGTATGATGGTATTATGTGCCATAATGGAGAAATGTTAAGTTCTAAGTATGTTCCTCAAGAAAAAGATAAGAATGAATTTATGAGAGAATATTTAGAATCTTATAAAGATATAGAGGCATCTAAAAAGAATAGACCGATGACACTAGAAGGTTGTGTAGTTAGAATTAGTGATATTATTGGATATATTGGTAGAGATATAGAAGATGCTATTATGGTTGGTATTATTAAAAGAGAAGAAATACCTACTGAGATTAGTAGTGTTTTAGGTACTACTAATAAAGATATTGTTAATACTATTATTTTAGATATTATTAAGAATAGTATGGATAAACCATACATTAAATTAAGTGATGAAGTATATAATGCATTATTTGCTTTAAAGAAATTTAATTATAAACATATCTATGATAAAGCAATGACTAATAAAAACATTGAATATTATAGAGTAGGAATGAATAAAATATATAATAGATATTTAAAAGATATTGAAAGTCATAATACTGATAGTATTATCTATAAGATATTTTTAAATGATCAAAATAAATTATACTTAGATAATACTAGTGATAAGCGTAAAGTAATTGATTTTATAGCTGGTATGACAGATGATTTATTTATTAATGAAATAGAGGAAAATGATTGATTTTTTTTAGGTTTCATGGTATAATATACGTGCTTTCTACTTGAAAGAGGTATATAAAAAACACTTGAAATTTAAAAAATGTTATGTTATACTTTTGCATGTTGACAATAAGTATATTCATATTAATGAGGTGAAATAAAAATGACAAATAAAAATACGGTATATTTAACTCAACAAGGGTTAGATGATTTAAAGAAAGAATTAGATGATTTAATAAATGTAAGACGTCCTGAAAACGTACAAGCTATAAAAGAAGCACGTTCTTTAGGTGATTTATCTGAAAATGCAGAATATGATGCTGCAAGAAATGAACAAGCTCAAATTGAAGCTAGAATTGTTCAATTAGAGAAGATGTTAGAAAACGTATCTATTATTGATGATGCTGCTACTGATACAGTAAGTATTGGTAATACAGTTGCTATTAAATATGTTGATGACGATGAAGAAGATGAATATAAAATAGTTGGTTCTCAAGAAGCAGATCCATTTGCTAGTAAAATATCTAATGAATCTCCTATAGCTCAAGCTTTATTTGATCATAAAGTAGGAGATATCGTAACAGTAGAAAGTCCAAATGGAAGTTATGAAGTAGAAATTATTTCTATTAAATAATTTTCGACATAATTTTTGTAATTAATAACTTATTCTTATAGAGTAAGTTATTTTTTTTGGAGGAATTATGAAGAAATATATTATTTTTTACTTTATTGTTTTTTGTATTTTATTATTTTTCTTTTATAGTAGGAAGAAAGATTACACATATTTAATTAATGAAGAAGCTACTCCTATTAGAGATTTAGATGAGATTAAAGGTATGTTGTATAGAATAGATATTGATAATAGTGTTAAAGATAAGAGTATTAATATCTCTTCTAGTATTTTTTCTAGTATTTATCATTATAAAGATATTAGTAATATTGATGATTTTTTTGTTAATTTAGAGGTAGATAATGACTATATAGTTGATGATATTAGTATTGTTGATGATAACGATTATATTATTAGAAATATATTGTTTGATAAGAATTCTAAGGATATAGTACTTAATTTAGAAAAAGACGATTTTGATAATTATAATAGTAATTATGATATTAGAATTAAACTTAAAAGAAATACTAGAAAAATCTAGTATTTTTTATATTTATATTGTATACTTAAATATGATGAGAATAGGGGTGGATAGATATGATTATTAGAAAACCGTATGCTTTCCTAATTAAAAATTTTAAGAAAATTCATATCTTTTTACTTATACTTAGTTTGTATGTTTTATACCAATTAATAGATATTAATAACTTTGTTAATGAGTTTATGAGACTAGGTACATATGATTTATTTAGAGATCCTATAACTAATCATATTACTTGGTATTTAGATCTTTCAATAATACTATTAATAGTTGGTAGTGCTTCAATATTATTCTTATTGAATCATAAGAAAAAACCATGGAAGATATATTTAATACCGGTTATACAATATTTTATTTTACTTTTAGTATTAGGAATCATTAAGAGTTTCTTTAATTCTTATACTACGGATGTTGAAACTACTGATTTAAGAATGGCTAAAGACTTATTAACTATGTTTTTAATAATTCAATTACCTGTTATTGGAATATATGCAATGAGGGTATTTGGATTAGATATTAAGAAATTTAATTTTAATTCAGACCAAGAGTTTTTAGAATTAAGTGAAGAAGATAGAGAAGAAATAGAAATAGGTGTTGCTTTAGATAAAGGTAGTTTTATTAGGGGTTATAAGAGATTTACTAGATATTTGAATTATTTTTATCAGGAACATAAATTTATATGTAATTGGATATTTGGAATAGGTATAGTTATAATTATTGGGTTAATTTATACTAGTGTTTTTATTACACATAAAACATATAAATTAGGACAATTTTATAATGTAAATGGTTATTCATTTAGAGTTAATAATGCTTATTTTACTGATAAAGATTATACTGGTAATGTTATTAGTAAGAAGAGTAATTTTATAGTACTTGATTTAACTATTAGAAATAATTCAGAACCTAGAACTGTTAAATTAGATTATTTTCATATAAAGAATAAGACAAAGGATTATGTTACTACAGATAAAGTATTTGCTAAAGAATTCCAAGATTTAGGAAATGCTTATGATAGTGTTAGAAAATTAAAAAGAAATGAAGTTTTAAATTGTATTGTAATTTATAAAGTAGATAATTATTTAGATAAAAATAAATTTGTTTTATACTATCAAGAATCTTCTGGTTACTTAAGAAAAATCAAATTAAAAGTAAATGATGTTAGTAAGATTAGTGATGCAATTAATATGAATTTAGGAGATTCATTAGAAGTTGATTTTAAAGAGAAAAAAGATACTATTAGTGTTGATAATTATGAAATAGGTAATTCTTTTGAATATAGTACTCGAGAATGTACTGCGAGTGGGTGCTCATATGAGAGAAATTTTGTTGATTTAGGTAGTCAAAAAATAATAGAATTAGAGTTCGGAACAGAAGAGTGGGAATCTAAAAATATCATTGACTTTTTGACTCAATATGGTAAACTTATATATAAGGATAGTAATGATGTAGAAGGTACAGTAGATATAGTAAATGCTATTGATAAAACTTACTACGGGAAAACTGTTTTTTTAAAAATACCAGGGGAAGTAGAAAATGCTAAAGAATTAAGCATTGATTTAATTATTCGAAATAAACATTATGTTTATAAATTATTTTAGGAGGATTTATGAATAAAGGGTTGTTTAAGAAAATTAAGTTAGTTATTACTATAGTACTTATTTTGGTATTTGTATGGTTTTTAATAGTTTCACCTATGATTACTTTCCATAAGAATGAAAGTAGATTAGAAGAAGCTGCTAAAAGATATTATGAATTAAATAGTAGTGAACTTCCTAGTGGTGATAATGTTAAAACATTAACATTAAAAACTTTATATCATAAATCATTTATTAAAAATGATTTATATATACCATATACAACTAAAACTTGTTCAATTGAGAATAGTTGGGTAAAAGTAAGAAGAGTAGATGGTGAGTATAAATATTACACATACTTAGAGTGTGGGGTTTTATCTTCTACAGTAGATCATAAAGGACCAGTTATTACTTTAAATGGAGATAAGAATATTTCTATTGGTAAAGGTGAAGAGTATAAAGAAGCTGGAGTTAAGAGTGTAGTTGATAATACAGATGGTAAATTAGATGTTAAAGATGTAGTAATTAAAGGTGAAGTTGATACTACTAAGATTGGTACATATGAAATTACTTATACTGCACTTGATAGTTTAAATAATAAATCAGTAGTTACTAGAGAAGTTAAAGTAGTACAAAAATTAAATAGTACTATTAAGAAGAATTTAAAAGATTCTAAAAACTTTGTAGGTGATCCTGAGAATAATTATTTAAGAATTTCTAATATGTTATTTAGAATATATGGATTAGATACTAATGATAATGTAATTATTGTTAGTGATGAAGATATTGCTAATGTTAATTATTCTAAATTAGATAAATGGTTAGATTATTATTACAATAATTTAAATGATTTTACTAAGAACGTAATAGTAAAAGCAAAATATTGTAATATGAATCTTACTGATACAACATTAGATACTACTAAGTGTTCAGGATATACAAAAGAAAGAAATGTATATATACCTTCAGTAATAGAAGTTAATAAAGCACAAGGTGAAGGAAACTTCATGAAACCTAATACAATGAGTTGGGTAGCTAATAAGAAAGATAATAAGAATGCTTATTTAACTAGAAGATATTTCTATGCAACAGATAATGATGTCAGTTATTTAGCTTATAATGTTGATGATAATTATGGAGTTCGTCCTATGATGACTATTAAAGGTGATACTTTAATAACAAATGGTGATGGTACTAATAATAATCCATATGTATTTGGTGATACTAAGAATGCTAAAGATGGATCGTTACTAAATGAAAGATATACTGGTGAATACATTTCAATCGATGGTTATAAATATAGAATAATAAAGACAGAAAATGATGGTACTACAAAAGTTATTAGTAACTTTACAGTGAGAGATGTAGAAACTAGAGGCAATGATGCTAATGGAAAAATTACATATGATCCTAGTAAAAAAACTAGTGCAGCTTATTATATAAATAATCGTGTTTCTGAGTATATTAATACAAAATATTTTACTAAGCATGAAATAGAAGTTCCAATTTATAAAAATAAATTTGTATATGGTAGTGAAACAAAAACTAAGAAATATAAAGTTATGTTATCTGCTCCTAATATGTATGAAATGTTTAGTGCACAACCGCAAAATGCCTCTGCAAAATCATATTGGATGATGAATACATCAGAAACTAAGAATATGGGTGCTGCTATGTTTATAGCTGGTTCTCCTATTAATGAAGAAATTGATTTTGGTAGAGAATTTGGAATACGTATTGTGGCATTTATGAAGAAGGGAACTACTATTAGTAGTGGAGAAGGAACGGTAGATAATCCATATATTATAAATTAGAAGATGAGGTTACATTATGCGTTGGAGAAAAAAGAAAAAAGAAATGAGTAAAATAAAACATAAGGCAATGTTTATAATTTGCCTTATGTTTGCTGTCGTTATTGGACTTATTATTCTTTTGACTCTTAGAATTATTAAAAACAATACAGGATATTATAAAATAGATTCTAGGGTGGAAGAATTGAAAAAAGAAAAGCCAATTAAAGATTCTGGTTTTAAGACAGTAGGATGGTTAAAAATACAAGGTACTGATATAGATTTACCAATTGTTTATAGTAAAGATCCATACGAAGAACTTCCAGTACAATTAGAGAGCTTTGGATGGTCAAGAAATGAACTCGATAAAAATGGAAATTACTATGATATAACTGGACATAATATTTTTAATCTATCAGCTACTCCTAAAATAAAATCAGATGTGTTTCATAGATTTGAACAGTTGATGGCATTTACATATTATGATTTTGCTAAAGATAATCAATATATACAATTTACGATGAATAATGAAAATTATATTTATAAAATATTTTCTGTGTGTTTTATAGACAAAAGTTTAGCTTCTTTCTTTCCAACAAAAAGTAATGTAGATAAAGATAAGATGGAAAAATTAATAAAAGTATTTAATGATAACAGTTTATATAAATATGATATAGATGTTAATGGAACTGATAAAATAATTGCTTTATCAACATGTACTCGCTTCTACGGCGCAAATAATAATATAGAATTTTATGTTTTTGGTAGGCTATTAAGAGATGGAGAAAAATGTAATCATTATAGGACTACAAAAAACAAAAATTATAAAGAGATTGAAAAAATATTGAAAGGTGATGAAAAAGATGAATAAGAAAGGATATAAGAGAATAATAGGGTTGTTTATATTTACTTTGACTATTGCGCTACTTGGTATTATTGATGTTCATGCAGATGAAAAAATATGTGACAAAGTATCTAATGAAACATTGCTTCAACGTTATGGTTTTAAAATTGATTATGTTGAAACAGCAAATGGTGGGAAATATGTAATACAGTCAGAGTTCAATGCAGCAGATGCAGCAAAACTATTTGGCAGTTTTGATAAATCTAAAATTAAATTTAAAATTAGTAAATTATATTTTTATCAACCATATGACTTAAAAATAGATGATCAAGGTAAGCCTATACCTTCAGATATAACCGATGCAGATAATATTAAGAATTTGGATAAAGATTATGTTGAACAATTTGAAGGCACTTTAGATAGTTTGGTAGGTGGCACGATAGAAAAACTACGTTTTGGTAGAAAAGATTCTATTGATGTAAATAAAAATATTTTTGATAAACGAAAAGATGACAATAATATTGGCTTAGCTTTTAGAATTGAACCAGCTGATGGATTTAATGATCCAGAAGTAATAGAAAAATGTGGTCCAAATTCAACATTCTTTGCAATTGTATATGTTGCATATGAAAATGGTGAAGATGCTGAACCAGAAACAGTTGATGATGGCATTGTTGTTGGTTCTAATTATCAATCAAAATGGTTAGATTGTAAGGGATATCAAAATTTTGATAAAAACTCTTTTGCTTATAAATTTTGTGCAGATAAGGATGCTTCAGTAGGAATTGATGGTGATCAAAAGAAGAATGGTACAAGAAAATTTACTATTACAAAAGATGATGGTGTAATACTTAAATATGAAGATATTGATAAACAGAATCCATATAAGCCAGGTAATGCATTTGGGTATAAGTGTGATTATACAGTATCAGAGAATGGCAATAATAGTTCTGAATATTATACTAACAAAAATTATTTATATGGAAAAGGTTCATTTAAATTTAGTGAGGACTATGAATATCATGGTGAATATACAAAAGCTAAAAAAACTGCTACTTGTACAATAACATGTGAGGAAGTAGTTAAAGTTGAATATGGCCCTCCAGTTGCTTCTAAAGCAGGACTTTGCTTTGAATATAAAGTAAAAGTAACAAGTAGAGTTAATTGTCAAGGTGAGGGGCCAAATAAACCTCCTACACAAAAAGTATGTACACCTACACCATCTTGTAAACATAAGGGTGGTAAAGTATGGCCTATAGCTGGACCAAATGATGATTTTGATGAGTGTGTTCAATCATGTGATGGTGGTGTATACTCAGATAGATGCGTAAATAAGTGTTATAAAAAGGTATATGGTACAAGTATTATTAGACAAACAACAGGAACTGAAATAGCATATGGTGATAATATAACTGATACAAGTGTTACAGGAGTTGTATTTAAAGATGCACCATATTCATATGTACTAGATGGTTCAACTATAAAATGGGATGTAAATAATAATTATGAAAGAAAAATAAGCAAAACAACAGGTGGTACTAATCAAGGTTGGGATCATATTAAAAGTGGCGATTCATATTGGCATAGACGTCATAGATGGGGAATAAATGCCAGTACATACAATAATTATACTGAAGAAGGTATACCTGAAAAAATAGGATGTGATCAAACAAGTTGTAAATGGACTGCCAATACAAAAGGTGATTGCGGTGATTCAAAATACTTGAGATATTATAATCATCCTAATGTATATAAAAGAGAATATACTGATAGTAAGACTAATCAGACTCATACGAGAAAAGATAAAAAAGATTATACATATGATCCTAATGATCCTAATAAGAATAAAGTAGTATATGATAGATATACATATGATAAATACAAAAACAAAGAAATATATGATAGATTAAGTGCTAAATGTAAAGCTTATGCAGCATGTAATACTACAACATCAGAATTTACAATATCAGTTGAATATACTGAAAAGGGAAAAGAAACAACAACTACAAAAATTAATTTCCCTTATACAGAAAATAATGATGAAAATTCAAAAGATG
>CAMOXZ010000018.1 GCA_946629545.1 uncultured Caryophanales bacterium
TATCAACTAGCCATTCATCTGGATTTGGCATTTCTAGAATTGATAAGATATCTGCGAAGTAATACTCAACACGTGCAAGGTTCATCTCATCTAGGATGATTGTATGTACATCATCATCAAATCCTGTTTCATATATTTCACCTAATGCTTTAGTTTCATTGAACTTTTTACTGAATTCATTGAAGTATCCTAGGAAATCTGATTTATCTCTCCATGATGGTTCTACTGAAGATACGCATGAATCTTTCTTAACGAATTTACCCCAAGCATATGCAAGAGATGTTTTACCTGTTCCAGAGATACCTTGTAGGATTATTAACTTACCACAAGCAAGCCCTGCAAAGAATGGTCTTAAAAGTACCGGATCATAGTATAAATGTAATTTAGAAGCAGCGAAGCATCTAAAGTCATCTATTAAACTTTCTAATGTATAACTATTTTCATATTTCTTTGGAGTAGTATTTTTATATTTTTCATCGATAGCTGTTAGTTTAGGGAATCTAATTCCATTTTCTACATCTTCTTCTACTTCACCAGTAGATTCACTATTTTCTTCTTCTCCAGGTTTAATACCTAATTGAGAAACTTTCATAGCCATCAATTCTTCTTTTTCTTTCATTAACTTAACTACTTGATCATTTAAGTTAGCTACTTCTTCTAATAATTCATCTTTACTAAGATTATTTGATGCTCTTCTAACAATTCTTCTAATTAAGAAGAATATTCCAAATCCTATTAATAATACTATAGCTACTAGGATGATTATTGATAATACAACGAATACCCAGTCACTACCACTAAAATGGTCTTTATATGAATCAATAACTTTGGCATATTCACCAAATCCAAACATCTTTCCAAAACCTTTAGCTATACCTTCAAACATTTCTACAATGCCTTGGAAGAATATTGATACAAATTCATAAAAGAATCTAAAAAACGTATTCATTATTCTTCACCTCCAGGTACATCTAATTTACTTGAGATGTCTTCATATATAATTGCTTTTGATTCTACTACATCAAAACTTACTTCTTTCTTTAATTTCTTATCTATAAATAAGTAAGTTGCTAAAGCAAATACTGAATCATTTCTATCTTTTTTGTCTACATTGTCATAGATGATTGCTATTTGATATCCTAACCTCTTAATATCTTTGAATAATTTCTTATTTTTTAAGATTACACTACTTTTAACTAGGATTAATACACTATTTTTAACAAATTCATCTTCTAATAGTTTTAATATGTGATTTAGTTTAGTTCCTTTTTCATATAGTGATGTTGGTAAATATAATAGATATCTATCTTTAAAGTTACCATTCATCATATCACTAGCTACTCTACTTAGTAATATATTTAGTATTACAAGTACTTTATCTTCAGCAACTATACCTTCATCATAAGTTTTAGAAATAATATAATTACTATATACTTTACTAAAACTAATATTATGACCTAATACTAAACCATAAATATTCTTATTAGTATTTAATTGGTTATAGTATAATTCAAATGTATTAGTATCTACACTTTCAAGTGTATCATCTAAGATCTTTTTATATACTTTTTGTATTCTAAGTATTTCTTTTATTTTTACATTTAATACTTTATCGTCAATATCTAAGTATTTAGATATTTTCTTTTTATATTGAGCTGCTTTAGTATCAATGTCTTCTACAGTAGAATTAATATGTTCTATATTAGTTAATACTAATAGTATTGTTTTATACTTTAGTACTTTATATTCATACTTAGCATCATTACCTTTATAGGCTTTAACCATCTTTGATGATTCTGTATTAAGTATTTCTTCTAGTTTTGAACATACATTTTTAGCATTATAATCAACAGTTATATTTCCACAATGATTATAGTATTTACCATCAATATATATCTTTAATAATGTATCTTTTATTGTTGCTTCATTTGGTTTTAATTTATCTTCATCGAATAAATTAATTATTTCATTTAATTCTTCTTCTTTGATGAATACTGCTTTTTCTATTACTGTATTAAATTTCTTATGTTTCTTTCTTAATGTATCAATTTTTTGTTCTTCTTCAGTATCATCTACTTCTTCAATAAGAATTGGTTCTTCTATCTCTTCTTCTTCAATAAGTACTGGAGGTTCTGGATTAAGATCTTTACTATCTACTGATATCTTTCTAAAGTAGATTGTTTTTTCTTCATCTTCATCTTCAGTATCTATATCTTCTTCTTCGATAGCTCTTTTTAATTCTTCTATATCTTCATCTTCAGGTTCTTCTTCAGTTTCAGATATATTTACAGCTACTGGTCTATCTAATTCTTCTTCCATTAATTCTATTTCATCTTTTACTTTAGGTTTCTTTTTCTTAGAAAGAAGTTCTGTAAGACTAGATTTCTTATTACCAAATAATCTACTTAGTATAAATATACAAGCTATTAATGTTACTAAAACTACTGGATTAAGTAATGTTTTTCTTATAGCTCCAAAATTAGGAATTACTTTTACTACTTTACCTACTATTTGAGATTTCTTTATTGATTCATCTTTTGTATTATTGGCATCTCCTTTAGTAACATAAGTTTCTCTATATGATTCTATAACTCTATGTGTTATGAATGAATTACCTTTCTTATAAGTAATAATATCATTTATTCTTGGTGAATTATCTATCTTTACTATTACTAAATCATTTATATTAATAGCTGGGACCATTGAACCTGTTTGAACTTCAAAAGATGTATACCCAAAAAAATCGGCATAGTCTTTATTAAATGCCTTGACTTGAACATCATTATAAATAGTTACTATTAATATTAAACCGAATATTACTATTAAAATATCCAAGATAATATTACATATTTTTTTCAATAATTTACTATGCATATTATACTTCCATTCTATTCTATTTTATATATAATAATTTTAGCATAAAGATATCTAATTTACAATACAAATACCCATAAAAAATAAGAGGTTTTAGCCTCTTATTTTATTATTTTATTATTAGTTATTATTCTTCTAAATCTCCATATCTTATTTCTACTACTAACGCATATACTTCATAGATAAATATTATGAAACATGGAACTAATACTATGAATAAGAATCCCCATTTAGATTCAATAAATGATAGGTATAATCCAATATCATGGTATGTATCTGTAGCTTTACCAATTAAGTATTCTTGTGAGAATGCTGAACCATTCTTATAAGCAATAGATTTTTCTTGAGGATAGATATCTTTTACCATACCTACTTCAATATTTACTTTACCACCATTTTCAACACTATAAGCAAATATTTCATCGCCTTCTTTAATGTTGTCGAAAGCTACTTTTTCAACGATTACTAAATCACCTTTTTTATAGTTATTACTTGAGATATCACGAGCTATAATTACTAATGATTTATCACCAAATTCTGTTACTCCATAGTCATTATAATTTAATAGTAATATTGTCATACATAAAGCAAAACATGAGAATATTACTATTATTATTCCTATAAATATTTTTTTAATTTTTTCAACTGTCTTTTTCATTTAATCACCATCTCTACCTTCTACATAATATCATATATTGAACTAAGATTCAAGTCGACATTCTTTTATTTCGAATGCTCCTTTATCATAGACTTCAGTTCCTTCATTATAGAACTTAATACTTTCTGTATCATTCTTTTTTATTTCTTTAGTAAACTCAGTTACGTAACCATTTGTATCTGTAGCTAATACTTTTACTTCATCTACTGATACTTTTAAATCACCTTTCCATTTAACATCAAAACATTTATCTGTATTATAGTAATTACTTATAGTTAGAAGACTATAATTATCATAGTTTACTAATTCATAATTGAAACTACCTACTTGGTCTTCATCTTTATGTAATAATACTTCTTTTTTGATTGTTTTTTTGTATGGAGAAGTACTTTTTATAGTTATATTTACTTCTACATCTTTATCTAAAGAATCTATATCAAAATAGATCTTTTCTTCACTTAGTTTTCCACCTTTAAGTGTTGATTTATATAGGTTTTCTCCATCATTTATCTTACAAGTAACACCTTTAGGTACTATACATTTTATTTCATAAGAAATATCATCTTCAGTGTATTTATCTTTATTAGAGTTTAATACTTTGAATTCTATTTGACTACCATCCCAAAAGTTATCTACTGTTACTTTTTTATCATAGTCTGTATCAAAGTAAAAGCCTTTAGAATTTAAGTAATAATCTTGTATAAAATTAGAAGTATATAAAGCTCTAGTACCTGTGACTAAAAGTAATAATACAACTACTAATATTGAGATTATTATTATCTTTTTTTTCATATATCCTCCTAATCTATTTTTTGAGTACTCTTTATTTCTAAATTTAAATAATCTACTAATGAAGAATATTCTTCTGTGTCATAGTCTTTTGAGAATGTTAGTTTTAGATTATATTCATCTGTTATATCTTTTTCATATGACATAATAATATCTTCAGAAGTACATTCTAATTCATTTAATTCATTTCTTTTAGCTTTTTCATCACATGTTAATACTAAGTTATTGTCTTTATCATATAACTTAATATCTAATGGGATAAAATGCATTGTTTTTAGAATAATATTGTATTTGATTGATACATCACTCTTTTTAGTTTTAGAGTTATTACTAACGGCAAATTTGTATTCTAAATCATCACCTGGTTTTACATTAGAAATAGGTATATTTATTAATTCTTTTCTATCTGTATCAAAGACAAATGCAGCTAAAGAAACTACATTAGTCTTTGTACTAGCTTCACTTCTATAAGCAGAATAAGTTACACCTACTCCTACTAATATACATACTATTAAAATAGTTATTATTATAATCTTTTTCATAACTTCACCTATCTTATGATTGTCTTTATATCGACTTCAGTTATCTTGTCTTCATTATCAAAAAGTTCAAATACAAATTTATAACCATTACTTTCTACATCATTTCTAATATCAAATACTATATCCTCTAATTTAATATCATATTTAGAATTATTACCTTTTAATTTATTAGAAATATACTTATTTAAATCAACTAATTCATATTCTTGATTATAAGCAGTTAATTCTTTTTTCTTATATAAAGATACTTTTAATATAGGTTTTTCTAATTTACCTTCATAAGAAATATTAAACTTGAAGTTTCCACCTTTATTAATAATTGGTTCAGTTAAACTAACATCAAATTTATAATCTAAATTATTTGTTTTCTTTAATACTAGAGGTATTTCTAGACTATTACTTGTATATTTCTTATTAATTCCATCTAATGATAGATATCCAGTAATTTTAATATTATATGTATCATCTATATTAGTATTACCATTATAAGTTAATACTTGAAGAGTAATATTTTGATTATGTGATTTACCTAGATTAATATTAATTATATTATTTCTATCAAATACATAGACATTATTATTATATTTAAATCTAATATCACTTAAATCATTTCTAGATACTACTTCATTATCTTTATTAACTACTTCTATAGATATTCCTTCATATAGATCTTCATATGTAGTGTTTGTGACTAATGTGTTATTATATGGTACCTTATTTAGAGTTGTATTTAAGTTAATATTATAAGTATTTTCTACACCATAATTAATTGAATCATTATAGTTAGTAGATAGTGTTAGACTATTAGTTTCTATATCTACTAAGTTAAATGAAATGCTATTATTTTCTAAAGTATTAATTACTTCTGTATTTTTAGCTATAAAACTTAAATTATAAGTATCAGTTATTTTAGATATATTATTAAAATCTATAAATACATTGAATGATTCATTATCTAAACTATTATAAGTACTATTATCAAAGTATTCATCAAATGTAGCTTTACCTACTTTTTTAAATTTAGATAATGGATATATATAACTATTTAGTTTAGTATCTTGGTCTTGAATAGTAGTTATATATTCATAATATGTATTATTATTGTCTTTTATAGTTATTTTTGTGTTTTTAGGTAACATTTTATCTACTTTAATGTATCTATTATAATTAGATAATGATACTGTATGATTTAATTCTACTTCGAAATTGAATGATGAGTTATATGACATATAATTAGAGAATTCTAGGTTATTACCTGATTTTAAATCAGATATTTTATATGACATAGTAATCATCTTATCTGTATTTAAATAAGTTATATTAGAATCTATACTAGTTACTTTAACATAAATAATATAAGCATCTTCTTCTGGTTTAATAATACCAGTATAAGTATTCCATGTAGCATTTTCTAATGCTTCTTTATTCATAATACTTGGAGCTATAATATATTCTATTTTAGATATACTTAGAGAAGTTCCTTTATTTACTATTTCATATTCGGCTTTTTTATTTAAGAATTTATTCTTAGGTGTATGACTAGTAGTCCATGTATTATTACCACTATTAATACTAATATTATTTTTAATAGATCCAATTACTAATTTATCTGTATTTATATAGTATGTATGATCATCATAGTCTTCATATTTAACATATACTACATAAGCATCATCTTTTAATTTGAATATTCCTTTATATTCATTCCATTCTACTGTATCTAAATCATCTTTATCTACTATTTCATTAGCAGCATAATACCAAACATTTTTAATTGGTTTATACATATCAGTAGTAGATATTAATACTTCTATTTCTTTATCATATTTAACTTCTTTATAGTCTTCTTTATAAATATCCCAAGTATTATTACCTATTTTTACTTGAACTGTTCTATTCTTTATATCATCAAAGTATAGTATAGGTAATTCTTTTTGTACCCAGATATTACCATTTACTATATTATCTTCATCAATATATTCTGGATATAGTTTCTTTACTGTGTTTATATTTAATTTTTTAAAGTCTTTATCTGGATTAGTATTATAACTATCTTTTATTTCTAAAGTAGAATTAATACTATTATTAATCATATTACTATCATATGTATTAAAAGTTTTATCCACAGATATTGTGGAATTATATATATTAGATATTAATCCTGACTTAGTACCTGTGAGTAATTCTCCATTATTATAAACATTAGATATTGTACTATTAGAATACATAATAGTATCAATAATACCAGATGAAGTTTCTCCATTTATTTTTCCATTATTATAACTATTTTTAATATCTGTATTTATTCCTGTACCTAGAATACCAGAAGTATATAGTCCATTAATATTACCTTTATTTACTGCACCATCTATATCTGTATTATGAGCTAATCCTATAATACCTGCAGTTTTGTTTAAATCATATGTAAGTGTATAACTCATATTAGTAAATTTAGCTTCTGTAGCAGTTATTTCTAATGAATTATCTGTTTCTATTTCAAACTCAGTACATTCATATTCTTTATCATTTAAAGTGAATGTTTCTGTATTTGAACATGTTCCTTTTAAAATACCTTTTCCTATATTTGAGATTATAGGTACTTCAATAACATCACTATATGTATCAGTTACAGTAATATCATCTAACTTAATAGTCTTTGTTTCTTCTTGTTTTGTTGTGTTAGATGATACTCTACCATTAAACATTACATTCTTTATACTAGCATTATCTGCATTAGATATTAATCCTGCGGTTATATATCCACCTGTAATATAAGCATTATCAATATATAGATTCTTTAAATTTCCACTAAAATCTACAAATAAAGCATTATAATCATTATCTTTTTCATATAAACCATAAATAGTATGGAAATCTCCATCAAAAGTACCTTTAAATCCTTTAATTATAGGTAATACTTTAATACTATCTACTTCTTTACTTAATGATTCATCATTATAGTATTTAGAATCATCTCCTAAGTAATAAGTTTCATCATCATAGATATAAGTATTATTTTTAAATACACCTTTATTTATTACTATATCTTTTATTAACTTAATATATTTACCTTCATAGTTTTCATTTTCCATACTTGTAGCAAAATAAGCTAATTCATTTGGAGTAGATATTATATATGGATCTTCTTTAGTACCTGTTCCTCTTTTAAAACCACTAGCTACTAATCCATCCCATTCAGGATCATCCATTCCATTTTTAAATTTAGAAAAAGTAGGTATGATTACTGAGAATATTAAAACTATTACTAATATTGCGGATAAAATTATTGATAAAACTATTTTTTTATTTCTCATTGTATCACCTACCTTCTATTTTCCCTATCATATCAATTATAACATATAATCTCTTTTAAAAAAACAAAAAAGGCTTTATTTGCCTTCTTCATTTAATATATTTTTTGTTTTTACTAAGAACCATATTTGTTCTACAGTAAATCCACTGTTTTCTATCTTATTAATACGTTCTATAAGAACTATTTTACTATTTAATACTGAGATATTATCTCCTACTATATCTTCTTCATTTATTTGGATATTATTTAGCTTATATTTATTAGCTATTATTCTTGGAATATTGTTTTCTTCAAATATAGATAGACCTCTCGCTATGATGTTTGTTGGGTTCATAGCAAATTCATCAAATATTCTACTTTTCTCAATAATATCGTCATATGAAGTTAATTGATATACCTTTTGAATAGTTTCTTTCTTGAAGTAATCAAAACTATAGAATAGATCTAATACTTCTGAGATAGTCATATTAATATTTAATACACTAGCTACTTGTACTTTAGTATATTCATCATCATATTTCTTATATAGTGAATATAACTTTTTAGCTTCACTTACTGATTCTATCTTTAAAGCACGATTATCAGCTCTTTTAAATACTTTTTTATTTATTCTATCTAGTTCTGCTTCTTTTTTTCTAATTACATTAGCTAGAGCTTTTATTTCATTATGATTAACATCTTTTTGTGTAGCTAATTTCTCATATTGTTCTTTAAAGTCATTTAACATTGGAACTATTTCTAGGTATGATTCATATTCTTTTAAGTTAGCTCCTAGTTTATTTAAAGTTATACATATCTTATTCATAGCATCTTTATCTTCTGGAGATATTTCAGGAGAAATAAATGATGAATAAGCTGATTGACGGAACTTATTAGTTGGTAGATACTGAGATATATCAAATTCACCTTTTAAAGCCTTATCTGCGATATCACTAACATCTTCTATACTTTCTTTATCTAATTCCTCATATGCCTTCTCTAATTGTTTTATACAGTCATCATAACTTTCTACGTTATATTCCCTTGAATAATCTCTTCTTAGTTTTCTAACGTAGTCTTCAAATCTTTTACTATTATCTCTAATTAGTTTTCTGAAGTTTAATTCTATATGACCTATTATATCTGGATTTACCCAGTATATTTCTTCAAATGTTTTATTTAAACTATCTGCATTTTCTTTACCATCTCTAACATTTAAGAATACCTTCATATACTTATTAACATAATATGTATAATTAAAATCTCTTTCAGTTAGTTTTATTCCAACGAGTTCAAATTTATCTATAAATTCATCAATAATTTTATCTACTGAATCAAAGTTAAATACATAGTAATCACTAATACGATATACTAATTCATCAAATCCCAACTTTTCATAGAAAGTATTATATGGATTAAATATCTTTCTTACTTCTTGTAGGGTATTAATTTTATCTATATATTCTTTATTATCTTTTTCTGTTGGTTTTATTTTAATGGACTTAGTTTTTGCTTTTATATATTTATAAACACTATCTCTATATGATTCATATTTTTTAGAAAATTCATCGACTGTTTCATTGTATTTTTTAATATTTGTTTTTGTTTTTGTAGGTAATGAAGTTAAAAGTGTCTTTTTAACTTCTACATCACTATTAATAAAATCTAGAAAGTTATTCATCTGAATCACCTTTTTTCTCTGTACCTATCTTACTAGTGTTTAATAGTTCAATGAATTCTTCTATTTTATTATATACTTCGACTAAATCTTCTAAACTTAATTGAGATAAATCAAAATCGACTTTATCGTTTACCATAAGTCCACCCCTTTTCTAATTAAATGTTTCATATCCAACTGTATCTTTTACAAAGTTAATATCTACGTATAAATCTGCTCCTTCAGAATCAGTTTCTAAACTATCTATATCTTGTCCTTCTACCCAAAGATATATTCTAGCCTTTGTGATACCATCTGGTATTTCAAATAAAGGCTTATCAAAATCTTCTTCATGAATAGTATTTTGTAGAGCAAAGTAGTTTAGATCTAGATTAGGTGATCCTGAAACGTTATCTTTAACGTATATTGGTCCTCCCGCTTTTATCATTGCATATGTTGGGAAGGTTTTACCATCTAGTAGGTTTATTTGATATTTTTCTGCTCTTTCTCTGGATAGTGCACTGTGATTTCTACTATATGGTTCAAATATTATTGCTTCACATTTTTCTTGGCATTGCATGTTTTGAATATCTGTAGGATTAGCATCTAATGGAAGTGTTCCTACTTTAACAATACCAATTCTAAGTGAATTTGTTAATCCTCTCATCTCTTCATTTTCTTCAGAGACCATTGTGATTGATGTATCTTGGTCAAAATATAAATTATCTGGTACAGGAGAACCTGTAACATTTTTAAAGAATACATCAAAAGCTATATAACTATTATAAGATCTTGGTTTAGTATCTACTACTTTATCAGCATAGATAAAGCCATTCTCTCTTCTACGATTATTATATTTAACACCTGATGTAGCAAATATATCAAAGAAATAACTGCTACCATCTGAAATACCATTTGAGGATATTGGCGTTAAACCATTTAATGCCCATTGATTAATATGATTTGGGTATGTTTCAGCAACTTCATTTATTAATATATCTCTTGATAACTCAACTGAACTATCAAAGTTAATGGCATCGAATGAGATTGTTAAACCACCATTCTTAGAAACTACCATATTAAATTCTTTGATTTTAACATTTAATGCAGTTGAGAACCAAGCATATGATGAAACTATGAATAAGATACCTAAGAATAATATAACGAAACTCATCATTATTCTTTTATGATTCTTAAATATTTTCTTCATGCTTTCACCGTCCTTATAAATAAATGAAGAGTAAGTATAATAACATTACTCTTCACTACGCTATTATACTAGTTAGACTAGTATATTAATTTTCTCTTTAGTTAGGAGATTATTCTCCTCCACCATTTTGTGGTTCTTCTCCACCATTATTTTCTGGTTCTTCTCCACTTTGTTGATTATTGTTGTTATTTTCAGCTGGAGTAATGTCTGTAGATGGTCCTGTATAATCGATATCGTCTTCAGTATATCTTTCCTTAGTGAATCCGAAGTTAATTGATATTTTCTTTCCTAATGATGCGAAATCATAGTTATCAATATCTTGTCCTTCAATCCAAATATAAACTCTAACTTTTGTAATACTATTTGGTGCTAATTTCATGAATGTTGGTCTAGCAGTACTTGTTAAGTTTTTCATTGTATCTGTAAAGTAAGGGAAATCTACTAATTTATAATTTTCACGAGCTGTAGTCTTAGCAGCTTCAGCAGCTGTAGCTTTTTCAGCACTTGTAGTTTGATCTAAAGCAGCAGCAGAACGGTTTACAGCAGTATCATATGTAGAATATGCTACTGTGTTATCTTCATATGTATTGAATTGAGGTCCATCATATATATCTACTTGATCGTTAATTCCAATTGTTCTACTTATAGCATAAGTTTTATTCGCTGCTCCATTAGCAACTCCTGAACATGGAGTAGGATTTGTACCAGCATTATATGATGAAGCTAAAGTAACATCTGTACCACTAGATTTTCTTGTTTTACAAGAAGTCTCATACCAGTTAATTGCATTTTGTACGTGTGCTGTATCATTTGGTTCCCAAATTTGTGCTTGACGGCAAATACCAGTAACTTGTGCTTGTCCAGTACCTTTAGCTACGTCTGTACAAGTAATACCAGTAATGTTATCAACACTTGCTACACCATCAGTAGCTTCTACACGTCCAATTTGTGCAAAGGCAACTCTTACTGAGTTTTCAATACCTGTTCCAGCTACACCACCATTAGTAGCAACTGTAACTGCAGAGTTAGTAGTTAAGAAGATGTCCTCTTCATTTAATATATTATTTTCAGGATAGTATTCAGTTCCAGAAAGGTTTTTAATGAATAAGTCGAATGCAACATATCCGTTACTTTCACTTGTACCATTGTTACCTTGTACAGTACTATCATAATTATGAACACGGCTTGCTAATAATCTGTATCCACCTGGAGTAGTAGTTAAACTTCCTTTTTCATATAATTGTAGTCTTGATACTGTTGAATCAATATCACCTACTGATGAAATTGGAATTAAACCAGTTGATGCCCAAGTATTTGTATTACCAGTATATGGTGTTGCATTTTTAGCATCTAATTGGTATGACCAATGCTCTCCATCCATTGATAAGAATAAACCTTCAGTAGTTGCAATATCAATATCGAAACTTGATACGTTAACAGTTTTCATACCAATGAACCATGCATAAGTTCCAACTCCTAGGATTATTGCGCAGATAAAGCAAATCACGATAAGATTTCTTATTTTCTTTCTACGTCTGTTATTTTTCATAAAATTTCCCTCCTAATTTTATTTATCACGTAAGGGGGAGACCCTTACGTGTAATAACCATTATTTATATATGGAGATTATTCTCCTCCACCATTATTTTGTTCATTTCCACCTTGTTGATTGTTATTGTTACTTGGAGTTTGATCAGCGTGAGCTGCATCATAATCGTATGATGGATGTTCTGATTTTTGAACGTCTTCTGGTTCTTCAGCACCTTCTGGGTTAACATAGTTGAAGTCTTCATCAAAGAATCTTTCCTTAGTTAATCCGAATGCTACAGATATTTTCTTTCCTAATGATGCGAAATCATAGTTATCAACATCTTGTCCTTCAATCCAAATATAAATTCTAATTTTTGTAATACTGTTTGGTGCTAAAGTTATAAATGTTGGTCTTTCAACACCAGTTAATGATTTTTCTGTATCTGTGAAATAATCATATGCATATAATTTACCAGTTTGTGGAGTTGATGCTATAGAAGCTGTATATCCATTGTAATCTAAACCATCATATACATCTACTCTATCAGAGTAATCAATTACACCACCGATTGCATTTGTTTGTACATATTTACCATCAGTAAGTGTTACACAATCACCACTGAATGAACTTGCTTGTGTTAAATCAGCACCAGTTCTATGCTTACATGATGTTGCATACCAGTTGATTGCATTTTGTACATGGTTTCTATCATTTGGTTCCCAAATTTGTGCAGGTCTTGATGAACAAATTCCTGTTACATCACCAGCAGTTGCACAAGTAATTCCTGTAATTGTTGATTGAGTAGTAGTTGTTGCTTCTACACGTCCAATTTGTGCGAAACCAACTCTTACTGAGTTTTCAATACCTGTTCCAGCTACACCACCGTTACTAGCAACAGTAACTTTTGAATCTGGAGTTAAGTAAATTGCTTCTTCATTTAATACATTTTGTGTTGCATAGTATTCATGACCAGATAAGTTTTTAACGAATAAGTCGAATACAACATATCCATCTTGTTCAGTATTTCCTTGTACTGTGTTTCTAACTTGGCTAGCCATAACTCTATAACCACCTGGAGTAGTAGTGAATGATCCTTTTTCATACATTATCAATCTTGATGCAGTTGTATCAATAATACCTGCAGTTGATAATGGATATAATCCACTTCCTCCCCAACTATTTGTGTTGTTTGATGTATTAACTGTATTGTAGTTACCTTGATTGATAACTACTGTATCAGCCCATGTACTACCATCTAGTGAAAGAGACAAACCGTCAATTGCAGCTATTTGTACATCAAAGCTTGAAACATTTACTGTTTTCATACCAATGAACCATGCATATGTTCCTGCTATTAATAAAAATGCTGTTAATAGACACGCTATAATCATCCTTCTCGCACGTTTAATGTGCTTTTTGTTTCTTTTTTCCATAATTTCCCTCTTTCCCTACTTATTTATACGTTCAGAATTAAAATGCATTGTTATTTTAATTTCTCCGCCTAATATATTATCATTACATTCTGGATCAGAACCTTCTAGCCATAAAACTACCGTATATTTATCAATATCACCAGGTTTAAATTCTTCTACATGTTCTAGTGCTATTAAATCATCTTCTTTAAAAGGAACTGTATTTTTCTCAGCTTCATCTGTAGAAGATTTTTTTGCATATGTAGTAGCTTCGCCATTTCGATATACACGAATTCGAACGGCCTCATCCACATTTTTTATAACGTCATCAATTGTTATTTCACTGTAATAGTCTGCTATATCATATCCCATGTTCTCAACATAGAAAGTATATGCTAAATAATTTTTTCCATTATGAGAACCACCTTTTGATTCATTAATATCTTCAGGTAACCACCTATAGGATATATTATCAAATGTATCAGGTGATACGGCAAACAGCTCAGATCTAAACACTTTATATTCTGGATCATCATATACGATTATTCCTTTATCATAATAAAGGTTCCTATCTAACGTTATACTAAAATTACTATTATTATAAATAATACCAATAACCATATATAAAACTATCAGTAGTAATAGAAGTAATAATAAAGCAATTTTGATTATCCTTTTTATCTTTTTCTCTCGTTTTAACTTAGTTGTAGATAACGCTACATTCTTATTATTCATTCTGATTACTCCTTTATATCCTATATATATCAGAATTACATACGCCTATTATGATATTTTTTACAATACAAATACATTATAACATATGGCAACCATATGTCAATAACCTTTGTCGAATTTTGTAATATTTGTTTTATAAAAAAAGAAACACTTAGTATGTTCCTTTTTATTAAAATTTTATAGTTTTTTGGGGTTCGGTAAATGATGAAATAGTTGCCTCTCCATTTTCGAAGTATAATACCTCTGTATTATCATCATTTTCATTATACATTCCTCTAAGATTAGGATTCTTATCTAACATATCTTTTTTTGCTTCAATTCTATCGTCTCTTATTAGTTTTCCTGTTACACGAATCCATTTTCCATCTTTAAAAGCACATAATTCTACATTAGGATTCTTTTCAATTTGCTTAGATACGTTTTTAGATTTACCTGTTTGAATATATAAATGGTCTTCAAATATTTCAGCAGTACCAAATGGTCTTACTCTTGGTTGATCTCCATCCATTGTTGCTAAGTAATATACTCCACAATCTTTTAAAAACTCTTGAACTTCTTTCATACTTACTCCTTACTATTTATATATTTAACTGCTGATGTTGCTGCTATTGCTCCATCGCTTGTTGCTGTTACTAATTGTCTAACTTCTTTTGCTCTATTATCTCCTGCTACAAAGATACCAGGAACATTAGTAGAACAATCTTCGTTTGCTTTAATATAACCATTTTCATCTACTTCAATTAATTTAGTAATACTGTTATTAGGTATCTTACCAATAGCTATAAATAATCCAGATACGTCTATTGTAGTAGTATTTCCATCTTTATTAGTTACTTCAATACTATTTAATACTTCATTAGCATTTAACTTAGTAATGGTACTATTAAAAACAAATTCAACATTATCTTTTTCTTTTAATAAATTAACTGTTGATAAATCTCCTCTAAATTCATCACGTCTATGTATTAAATAAACTTTTGAAGCAATATTTGATAAGTATAAAGCATCTTCTAAAGCAGTATTTCCACCACCTACAACCGCAACAGTTTTACCTTTATAGAATCCACCATCACAAGTAGCACAATAAGATATACCTTTACCTACTAATTCAGATTCATTATCTAAACCTAGTTTTTTATTTTCTAAACCAGTAGCTATGATTATAGCTTTAGCATTATATTTATTCTTATCAGTAATTACTTCTTTATTGTTAATATCTATTACTTTTTCAAAAACTATTTCTGTTCCCAAATCTTTTGCTTGATTATATAAATTAGTAGCAAAATCAAATCCAGTAATATGAGAAGATCCTGGATAGTTTTCAATATCTAAAGTATTAATTATTTGACCACCATAGTTTTTAGCTTCTAGTACTAATACTTTCTTAGCTGCACGTCTTGCATATATAGCAGCAGTTAATCCAGCAGGTCCTGCTCCTATTATTATAATATCATACATATTATCCACTCCTATAGTTATTATAACATATAAAAAGAATTCTTATGAATTCTTTTCTTATTGTATTTTTTCATCAAGTTCATTAATAAATTTATCCCATTCAGGATTCTTTTCTTTATTGTTTTTTTTGAAATAGTCTATATATGGTGTTCCATCTCCTACTTGTAATTTTCTTAGATGTAATTTAAATTCTTTAATCATATCTTTTATAATATCTATTTCTTGTTTACAAATAATACCTTCATTTCTGTATTCAGTATCTTGATTATCTATTTCATGAAAATTTAATTCTTGTGGAACTGAACTCATATCAATCCAAGTATTTCCACTATAGTATTCTGCTAAATCAACGAAAGCATCATTATATTTACCTCTTCCAGAGTATGTTTTTTCATCTAAATAATCAGTAAATTCTTTTCTTAAGAAATCTCTTCTTCCATATGTAACAAATCTATCATCTTGTTCATATTCATGTTTTTCAATAATATCAGTTATTCCATCTAAAAATGAAATATATTCTTGTGGATTATTATCTTTATTAGGATGATTATTTAACCATTCTTTTTCATAATCAATTAATTCTTTTCTATATAATTTCATATTATCTCTCCTATAGTTATTATAACATAATTATTCATAAAAAGAGATTATCTCAGTATTTTGTATAACCTTTTTACATTATGATTTACTTTCCACAACATTGTTTATATTTGCGTCCTGAGCCACATGGAATTTAATTGCATATTTTCTGCGATAATCTTCCTAATTAGTGCTGTATTCTTCGTATATTGTGTACTATTCTTCACTTTTTTTTGCAATATAGTTATCTAAAAAGGTATCTAATTTTCATTTTTTTATTAGAATTTTACAGGTGGTTTATTTTCGGGAATTTGTGAATATGTACTTTCTAAAAGCTTTTCTCGGCTCATTTTTGTATAATATACATTTCTTGTATTTCTACCATCTTTATTAAACATATTTATAAAGTTTTCTTTTTGCTCTCTACTCATATCATCATTTTCATTATTTAAATCTATTTCAGTCACTTTATCAAATCCTAAAATTTCGTGAACAGCAGTGATATCTTTATTAAAAAATATTGGTGAAACAGCAAATAATGTTTGAATAGTAATATCTTCTAAAAATATACTTTGAAGTTTTGACAGAAAATCTTCTAATTGTTCTTTATAAAAATCATAAAAGGCTTCATCTCCTAATTTATTTTTTAAAGGCCTTAAATCTTTTGGCATAAGATGCATATGTAATGTGTTTCCAGTTCTTCCATAACTAAACATTTGATTAACAGGTGTAAATTTGGCAGATGAGTTTTCTTGTTCTGTTTGTTCTTTAATTTTATTTTTTATAAATTGCTCTATATTTTGTTCTGTTACATTTTGTTTTTGAAGTATCCCTTTTAAATCTTCTTCACTTATTTTTTCAATGGATTCTAATATGTGATTAATAGTCGATTCATTATTTGAGTTTTTTATATTCATAAGTATTCTTTTTATATTTTCTTTTAACATATCAATTCACCCTATATTTATTATATCATACTTTCTTAAAACTCGAAAAAAGACCTTTATTGGTCTTTTTTATGGTATCTAATAATCTATTTTAATAATTTTTCAAATGCATTAGCATTTAAGATTGT
>CAMOXZ010000019.1 GCA_946629545.1 uncultured Caryophanales bacterium
TTCTAGTCATTTTTCTTATTTAGATAATTCATATTTAACTAATAAATTATTAGAAAAATATTTAAAATAAAAAATCAAGATTTAATCTTGATTTATTTTTTCTATACTGAAATATCCATGATAGTGATAATTATAAACACGTAATGACATATCTAACCATATATTTATTAATATATCTTTAGATTCATCTTTCTTTAATGATCCTTTATATATAACCATATCTTTATCTAGTTTCAATACTTCTTTTCCATCAAGTGAATATTTTATATACTTATAATCTTCTAAATCATTTTCACAACCACATGACTTTGTAGTTGCTTTATCTTTTTTTAATACTATTTTATAATCATATTTAGTATCAGTAGTATTTTCTATATGAATAGATAATTTATTAGTGTTTAATCCATCTTTATCATATAATATGTCATTATTAGTTAATGTAATTGCTTGATAAGAACTTGATATAGATGAATATCTATAATTAACTGTTTTATTAATTGTTTTTAATTCTTTATTATCAATTGATAATATCCAATATGCTGCAAATAGAATTATAAATATAAATAATACAACTAATATAATTGTATATCTTTTTTCATGTTGTCTTACTTCTTTAGTTATATCAAATTTATTATCTGACATATAATCACCTACTATACATTTATAGTATACCACAAAAATAAAAAAAGTATAGGTATACTATACTCTTTTATGGATTTAATCTATTAGGACCTCTGAATAAGAATTGAGTTTCTTTAATTCCTGATAATCCTAAAAGTAACATTACTAATCTATCTAGACCAATACCAAATCCTCCATGAGGTGGACAACCATATTTAAAGAATTGTAGGTAGAATTCTACGTCTTTTCCTAATCCTTTTTCTTTAGCATTCTTGCATAGTTCAACATATCTATGTTCACGTTGTGCACCACTAGTTATTTCAGTACCTCTCCAGATTAAGTCATAACCTTGTAATTTACCATTCTCATCTCTCATATGATAGAATGGTCTTTTTGTAGCTGCATAATCAACTACAAACATAAATTCTGAATTATATTTTTCTTGAGCTAACTTGAATGTTAGTTTTTCTGCTTCAGCATTCATATCCCCTACATCTTCTTTAGGTATATCAAAGTTATATCTATCATGTAGTTCTTGATATAAATCTTTTAATTTAATTCTTGGGAATGGTTTAGTTGGGATTACTACTTCAGTACCAAATACTTCTTTAATTTTATCTCCGTATCTTTCTTTTACTTTAGTAAGTCCAGCGATAAGTAAATCTTCTTCTAAACTCATTACGTCTTCATAAGAATTAATATAAGCAAATTCTAAGTCGAATCCAGTGAATTCAGTAGCATGTCTATTTGTATTAGAGTTTTCTGCACGGAATACTGGTCCTACTTCAAATACTTTATCTAAGCCTCCTGCTAAAGCCATTTGTTTATAGAATTGTGGGCTTTGAGCAAGATATGCTTTTCTATCGAAATATTTAACCTCGAAGACATCACTTCCTGATTCACTAGCTGCACCTATTAATTTAGGTGAATGTATTTCAGTGAAATTATTTTTATATAAGAATTCTCTCATACCTTCAGTAATACAAGATTCTACTTGTCTTACTAATGTATTTCTAGGATTTCTCATATCAATCCATTTATAATCCATTCTAGTATCAATATTAACACCATCTAGATTATTAAAATCGAATGGTAAATCTTCTGCATTTGAAGTTATTTCAATATTAGTAGGAATAATTTCTATTCCTCCTAATTTAACGGCTTCGTTTTCTACAACTTTACCAGTTACTTTGATTGTTGATTCTACTTTTGTATTAGACATTATTTCAAGTAATGGAGCATTTGCTTCTTCACTCTTTTCAATAGTCATTTGCACCTTTCCAGTAGCATCTCTTAGTATTACGAACATTACCCATTTCTTATCTCTAATAGCATCAATAAATCCTTGGAATACTATTTCTTCTCCAACATGTTTATTTAATTCATTAACACTTATATTCATTTTATTACTTCCCTTCATGACAATGGCAGTGATCTCCACAACCACATTCTCCATCTTCTTCACAGTGACATTCTCCACCACAAGTGCATGGTTCACCAGATTGACAACCGCATTCACATGATGAATCACATCCACAGTCACATTCATCTTCATTTCCTGCATTAATCTTTTCATCTAAGTAATAGATTAATACATCTAATGAGATTATTTCTTCTTCTTTTGTTTTATTATTTTTAATTTTAACTTCATTATTATTAAGATCGTCTGAGTTCAATACACAAGTAAATTTAGCATTTAATCTATCTGCTTGTTTGAATTGTCCTTTTAATCCTCTACCAGTGTATTCTGTTTCAACGATGAAACCTGCAAGTCTTAATTCTTGTGTTAAGTATGCAGCATATTTCTTTTCTTCATCATTAACATACATAATGAATAAATCTATATCTTCTACGATTGGTAATTTTACTTTTTCAAGTTCTAGTGCCATTACTATTCTACCAATACCTGAAGCAAATCCAACACATGGTGTTTCTGGTCCATCTAATTGATTTACTAAACCATTATATCTTCCACCAGCACCAATTACATTATTAGAACCAAATCCTTCTACTTTAGCTTCTATTTCGAATACTGTGTGATTATAATAATCTAATCCTCTTACGATATTAGGATTAATTTCATATTTGATTTCCATAATATCTAAGTATTCTTGAACTTTTTCAAAACGATCTCTACTCTCATCATTTAAATAATCTAATGTTTTAGGAGCATTCTTTAAGATTTCATTATCTTTATCTACTTTACAATCTAAGATTCTTAGAGGATTTTTTTCTAATCTTTCTTGGCAGTCTTCACAGAAATCTTTTATATGTGGTTTAAAGTATTTAATTAATTCTTCTCTATACTTCATTCTAGATTCATTATCTCCTAAAGTATTTAAATTAACTTTTATTTCTTTTAAACCTAACATCTTATAAAGATTAACTGCAGCAGAAATTATTTCTGCATCACTAAGTGGATCATCACTACCTAGTATTTCCATACCAAATTGAGTTAATTCTCTATCTCTACCACTTTGTGGTCTTTCATAACGATACATTGTTCCATTATAATAAACTTTTACTGGTTGATTAGGATCTCCATATAATTTATTTTCAATAAAAGCACGTACTACTCCTGCAGTACCTTCAGGTCTTAAAGTAATCTTTCTACCACCTTTATCTTCAAAATCATAACTTTCTTTAGTAACGATATCTGTAGTTTCTCCTATACCTCTATGAAATAATTCACTAGCTTCAATAATTGGAGTACGAATGAAATTATAATTGTACTTTTCCATTAAAGCATCAATTACAGTATCTACATACTTCCAAACTTTAGCCTCTCTTCCTAAAATATCATTACAACCTTTTTGTCTTTGTATCATATTAATACCTCCTAAAAAATAAAAAGATAGCACATACAAAGGACGAATCTCTTCGTGGTGCCACCTTATTTTTACTCATTATACTTATAACGTAGTTACCCGATTTCTTTTTATAGGGATGTCTTCATTTTAATCATATAAGTATTCACACCAACCATACTCTCTCTTAAAAATTTATAAAACTACTCTTTCCCAAGAAGTTATTTATATTATAAACTAATTACTTGGTTTTTTCAACAACTCAATATCTTTTTTATATAACTTTACATATCGATCTGGAGTTACTCTTAATTTTTCTAACATTTCTATTTCAAATGGTTTATTTCTATACTCAAAGAATTCTTTTAGAGAATCTAGACTATAATCATCCTTTTTTATTCTATCTTTTAATATCATTGAGATGACATCTCCATATGAGTATTGAAATGTATCTTTTACATCAATATTACTACATTTATTAATAAACTTTCTTACTCTATTATTCTTACTAAAATATTCTCCTACTAGTTTATATATTTTAGTTGGTGAAAGTTCTAAATAAGAATCATCTAATAAATATATATCTGGAATCAATGTAATTATGTATGAAGCTAATACAAATTCATAATTATAATTAAGCATATCACCTAATAGTATTTTAGTTTCAGGTACTTGAATCTTATTATCTAATAAGAATTCTACAAATAGTCTTTCAAATATCTTTGGTATGACTTCACCATTAAATGATTGGTAGAAATGGGTATTCCAACTATTCATATCACCATTAAATTTATTTAAATCATATACATGACCAAATTCATGAGCTAAAGTAAACATTGAAAATATATCATAATCTAATAAACCATCTACTAATATATTAGAATCTTTAGTAATAGGATTAAATATTGTGAAACCAAGTGTATTTTCTTCTATACTTTTACTTGTAGTATATATACGTTTAGTTTTTACATATTTATCAAAACACTTTTCTAAACCTATTCTATTCATAAAATCAAAAAATATATTATAATAGTCTTCTTCAGATAATGTAGTTATTGTGATAATATCATCTTCTACTATTTTTCTTTTTGCATGATCTGTCTTTCTAAATATTATTTCAAAAAAGTTTTTATGAAAATCTTTATTTTCTAAAAAGTTTCTCATCAATTTATCAATATGTACATAAAACTTTTTATCTAAAGCTTCATTATCTTTATCACTTAAAAATGATTTTTTACCATTAGGAGTATACGTTTCATCTACAACAGCAATAGATTCATCTAAAGAATATATATAATTAGATAAAGCTAACATTTCTTCTCTTGTTTTAGCATTCTTTAATTGTCTTTTAGCTATTTCCAATTTTTCTATTAAGTTTTTAGGATTATCTGAAATTAACATAGTACACCTCCTAAAGTTATTTTATATTATATCAAAAAATCCTATAAATACAATAAAAAAGAGAGTTAAATACTCTCTTTTACTTTATCTATTCCTTCTTTTAAATCTTTCTTAAAGAAATGATATGTTTCTCTTATTAATAAATATATTGGTAAAGCTACAATGATACCAGTAACACCAGCTATAGTTCCACCAATAGATACAGCCATAATAGTTATTAATGGATTAACATTATTTGTTTTACCATATACTTTAGGGCTTATTACATATCCATCTAATTGTGGGAATATTAAACATATTATTGTAGTAGCAATTACTAATGGAAGTGATACTACACTAGCTAAGATAATAGCTATAATATTAGTTATTAATCCACCAAAGTATGGAATTACTGTAGTTATACAAGCAAGTACTCCTAAGATTAACCAGTTTGGATGTCCTATTATGAAGAATAATAAACTATATTCAACTAATTGGATTACCATGAATATTCCTAATCCTTTTAAATAATTAGTAATTTCCTCATCCATACATTTAATATATTTGAAACTTCTTTTATTAATAGATAATAATAATTCTTTTACTCTAGATCTTATCTTATTCATATCCATTAAGAAGTATATAAATCCTACAAATCCTACAATGAATTTACCAATAAAATCAAATGATTTACCAAGTATATCCATAGTAGTAGAACTTGTGACATTACCAATACTCTTTAATATTTCATTTAAGTAATCAGTTACTTTAATTTCAAAACTACCTATATTAACATTAAACTTATCACTAAAGTTATTAAATACTTCTATTAACATCTTTATTAATAATCTTAATTGATCATATAGTAATGGTAAAGTAATAGCTATTATTCCAAATAGTACTAATACTGAACCTAAGATTACTATTAATAATGCTGCCCATCTAGGTAATTTCTTATCTAAGAATCTTACTAATGGAGTTAAGGCATAAGCAAAAGCAAATCCTACTATGAATGGTGCTAATACTTTAATACATTTTACAAATATATCCCACCATATTCCTATATTAGTAATACCTATATATAGTAATAACATTAATGCAGCTAAATTTATAATTTTATAATTTAATTTATTCTTAAACATAATCATCTCTCCAATAATATGGTACAAGGACCATCATTTTTTATATTAACTTTCATATCAGCTCCAAAGATACCTGTTTCTACATGTATATGTTTTTTTAATTCTTCATTAAATAAATCATATAACTTAATAGATTCTTCTCCTTTTAAAGCTTTTATATAACTTGGTCTATTCCCTTTAGAAGTATCTGCATATAAAGTAAATTGTGAAATAGATAAGATACTTCCACCTACTTCTAAAATAGATTTATTCATTACTCCATTTTCATCATCAAACACTCGTAGGTTTAATATTTTATTAATTAAATAATTTATTTTATCTAGATTATCTCCTTCAGTAAATCCAACTAATAGTACTAATCCTTTATCAATACTACCAGTTATCTTACCATCTACTATGACACTAGAATCCATACTTCTTTGAACTAATACTCTCATCTTATTTCCCTCTCTACTTTTTCTACATATTTATTCTTAGTAAGATTTAAGATAAGTTTTTCTAATTGAGATAAACCTGTTACATAACAAGCAACTTCATATGTAGTTTTATCTGATTGATTCATAATCTTAATACCATCAACACTTACATTAGACATTGAGATACTTTGAACTAAATCTAACATATGATTATTACTATCATTTGTATATATTAATAAGTATGATAAATATCTTTTACTAGTATCATTATTCCATCTAACATCTACTGTTCTATCTTCTAACATTTCCAAGTTATGACAATTAATTCTATGTATTGTGATACCATTACCTTTAGTAATATAACCTATTATTTCATCTCCATATACAGGACAACAGCAAGCAGCTAAGTTAACTTTAACTTTATCAATTCCACTTACTATGATATCTGTGTCTATTGCTTTAGTTCCTATCTTTACTACTTTAGGTGCAGGTACTTCTTCATATTTATCTATTATATTAATAACTGCATTTACTGGTTGTTTACCATTACCTATAGATAAATATACTTCTTCTAAGTTTTCTACTTTAATAGTTTCACAAATCTTATTAATGTTTTCTTCTGTTAAGAATTCAGAAAAGACTAATTTTCTTTTTCTTAATTCTTTTTCTAATAAGTACTTACCACGTTCTACATAAATTTCTCTATCATTCTTAGTAAAGAATGCTCTTATTTTGTTACGAGTTGCAGTACTTTTTACCATATTGATCCACTCTTTAGAAGGAGTAGATGTTTTATTAGTATTAATCTTTACAATATCATTATCTTTTAATTCATAGTTTAGTGGAACTATATTATTATTAACAATAGCTCCTACAGTAGTTTCTCCTACTTTAGTATGAATCTTATATGCAAAGTCTAATGGAGTTGCTCCTTTAGGAAGTTCTATTACATCTCCTTTAGGAGTAAAACAATATATATTATTATTTAATACTTCATCTTTTACACTATTAACAAATTCTTCACTACTCATCTTATCATTTCTTAAATCAATAATTGATTTAAAGAATTGAAGTTTTTGTTCAGTAGTAGTTTGAAGATTAGCAGTAGTTTTACTTCCTCCTGATTCTTTATAAGCCCAGTGTGAAGCAATACCATTTTCAGCTACTTCATCCATTTCATATGTACGAATTTGTATTTCAAATAAATATCCATCTATACCAAAAACTGTTGTATGAAGAGATTGATACATATTAGGTTTTGGCATAGCTATATAATCTTTAAATCTTCTAGGTAGTGGTCTAAACTTAGAATGAATTAAACCTAATGCTAAGTAACATTCTTGTTCTGTATTTACTAGTATTCTTAAACCCATTAAGTCATAGATATCACTAAACTTTTTACCTTTATCAAGTTTATTATAGATACTATAAATACTCTTAGCTCTACCTTTCATTTCATGTGGTATATGATATTCATCAAGTAATTCACTTACTTCTTTTTCCATATCATATACTGCTTTATCTCTTTCTAACTTAGTCTTATTAAGTTTTTCAGCTATATCATAAAATACATCTGGTTTTAAGTATCTAAGAGAAAGATCTTCTAATTCACTTTTAATTTTATGAATACCTAAATGGTGAGCAATAGGAGCAAATATTTCTAATGCTTCATGTGATTTTACTTTTTGTCTATCTTCAGGTATTGCCCATAAAGTTCTCATATTGTGAAGACGATCCGCTAATTTAATAATTATTACTCTTACATCTTCACTCATTCCAACTATAATTTTTTTATAATAATCTATTAAATATTCATTTTCTGTTGAGAAGTTAATTTTAGATAACTTTGTAACTCCTTTTACTAATTTAGTAATAACTGGTCCGAATTCATTTTCCATTTCTTCAGGAGTACAATCACAATCTTCTAATACATCATGCATAAGTCCAGCTGAGATTGTTTCATAATCAGCATATACTGAGATAAGAATTAATGCTACATTCATAGGATGGGTAATATAAGGTTCCCCACTCTTACGAAATTGACCATCATGTTTTCTCTTAGCAAAGTTATATGCTTTTTCTATTACTCGGATTTGTTCTTCATCTTCAATATATGAACGAGCTTTAGAAATTATTTCTTCAATTGTCAATTCTTCTATTTTTTCCATAGACAAAGAACTCATCTCCCCTCAATTAGCAGTTAATGCCTTTTATCTTCTTTTCCTCTATATCATCTGTATAAACTTTTTTCTTTTTCTCTTCTTTACCTAGATTTTTCTTTTCTAGTTGCATAAATACAATTGTTGCGATAAAGATAGATGAATATGTACCAGCAATTAATCCAAATAGCATAGCCATATTAAATGTAAATATACCACTTGATCCTAATACTATTAATATTACTACTGGTAATAATGTAGTAACTGTAGTATAGATTGTTCTTGTGAATGTTTCACCAATACTACGATTACAAATTTCTTCAAATTTCTCTTTAGTTAATTTCTTCCATTCTTCTTTTGCTAAGTTTTCTCTTATCCTATCGAAAGATACTATTGTATCATTGATTGAATAACCAATTATTGCAAGTACTGCAGCTATAAACATTGAACTTACTTCAAAACGGAAGATTGCAAATACACTAAACATAATAGCTACGTCATGTAGAAGTGCTATAACACCACCTACTGCATAACTAAATTTAAATCTAATTGACACATAAATAATAATTCCAATTAAAGCAATTAATACTGATAGAATTGCATTCTTAACTAATTCTTTTTGAACCATATTAGATACAACTCCAATATTAACTTTAGCTTCATATTTTTCTTCGAAGTATGAATTTACTTCTTTTACTTTTTCCCCATCTAATGTCTTATCTAATCTAATATAAATTTCTTCATCATTCTTAGTAACATTATCTGTAGGTATTTCTAACTCTTTTAAATCTTCTCTAATAGACTTGATTGACATTTTGTTATCACTTACTACAGTAATAGAAGTTCCTGCTTTATAATCAATTCCTAAGTTTAATCCTTTAACTCCTATTAATACTCCACCTACTACAATAATAAGTAATGAAATACAAATAGTAATCTTTCTATGCTTCAAGAAATTAATCTTAGTAAATTTATTTTCTTTTACTTGTTCATTTTTACTTACATTTGGAATATCTTTAGATTTAACATTTATAAAAAGGTTTGTTTTATCATCAAAATATCCAGTATTAACAAATATCTTTAATAAGAATCTTGTTAAGAATACCATAGTAAACATAGTTACTAATACAGTAATAATTAACATAGTAGCAAATCCTTTAATACTAGATTCACCAAATATAAACATTATAATTGCAACTATAATAGTTGTTAAGTTAGAGTCTATAATTGCAGAGAAACTAGATTTAGATCCTTCTCTAAATGCTGTAGAAAGACTCTTTCCTTTTAATAATTCTTCTTTTATTCTTGAGAATGTTATTACATTAGAATCTACTGCCATACCTATGCCAAGTACTAATGCAGCAATTCCAGGTAATGTAAGAACTCCTCCTACTATCCAGAATACTCCAAATACTAAGAATGTATAAATCATCATAGATACACTAGAAATGAATCCACTATAATGATATACAAGAATTAATATTAACATAATAGCAAGTATTGCGATAATACCGGCAATTAATGTAGTATTAAGTGTTCCTTCTCCAAATGATGCTCCTACTGTAGTTGAAGATATTTCAGTTAACTTAGATGGAAGTGATCCACTATTGATTAAATCAACTAAATTAGATACTTCTTCTTGAGTAAAGTTTCCTTGAATAATTACATCACTAGCAAATCCTTGTGAAACTGTAGCTGCACTTAAACAGTTAGATCCACTTGTACCACATTGATTTCCTTCTTTAGAATAGCTATCAGTCATTTCATTATAATCTAACCAAATAACTATTAAGTTCTTTCCACTTTCTTTTTCACTAATAGATTTAGTTACTGCATAGAATTTATCTTTATCTTTTATTGATAATGATACTGCAGGATTACCTTGTTGGTCTTGTCCAATTTTAGCTCGACCTGCTTGTAATACTTCACTTGTCATTAATAAGTTATCATCTACATCTCTAAATGATAATGTTGCTACTGTAGATAGTTGTGTACGTGCTTCATCTGGATCTTTAACACCAGCTAATTTAACACGAATTCTATCGCTTCCTTCAATAACAATTTCAGGTTCACTTACACCTAAACTATCAATTCTTTTACTTAATGTTTTATAAGTAGCAGTTAACTTTTCATTATTCATTTTAGAACCATCAATAGTTTCTGCTTTATAAAGAATTTCAAATCCTCCTTGTAAGTCTAAACCAAATTTTAATCCTTTAAATAAAGGTACAAATAAAAATCCAATTATAGTAACTAAAACAATTAATATAATAGATTTAAATATAACCCCTTTTTTCCCATTTGTCTTATTACTTTTTGCCATAATATCACCTTTCAATTATTATTATCATCTAAGGAAGTATTTTTTTCTTTGAAATATTTGTCTATTAGATTATTATCTGTATTTAATATATCATCTACTATATCTGAAAGCATTAAGTCTTTTCCTTGCTTCCATTTAGCTTCTACTAAGTATTCCCAGATATCTTTTTTATCTATATAAGATAATCCAATTCTATCTAGTTCAGTCTTTTTAGCATTCAATGCAGGTTCTACTCTTAAATACAAATCTTTCAAAGAAGAAAATTCTAAATCCATAAAGACCACATCCTTATATGAATACATATTTATTATATCTAATATAAAAAGAAAATGAAAGAGTTTCTCTTTCATTTAATCATCTTTTTTAGCTCTAGGAAAACTATTATAATATACTTCTTTTAATCTATCAGTAGTTACATGTGTATAAATTTGTGTTGCTTTTATACTTTCATGTCCTAATAGTTTTTGAACTGTTAGTAAGTCACAACCTTCATTTAATAAATGTGTTGCGAAAGAATGTCTAATCATATGGGGAGAAATATTCTTATTTAAACTTGTTTTTTGAATCAATTTATCAAGAATAAATCTTACTCCTCTATCAGTTAACCTTCCTCCATTATTATTTAAAAACAAATAATCTGATTGTTTAACATTTAAACTTACTCTTCCAGTATTTAAATAAGTTTTTAATATATCTTCACAGTATTCTCCATATGTTACAAATCTTTCTTTATTACCTTTACCTAGAATAATAATATTACGTCTACCTAAATCAATATCACTAACTTTAATATTAACAAGTTCTCCTACACGAACTCCTGTAGCATATAACATCTCAAGTATTAAAGAATCTCTTTGTCCTAGAGGAGTTCTTGTATCAGGTACTTTAAACAATTCTTCTAATTCATTGTATTCAAAGTATCTTGGTAACTTTTTACTTCTTTTAGGACCATTTACTAATGAAAATACATTGGAATGAACTATTCCTTCGTTAGCCATGTATTTATAAAATCCTCTTAATGAACTTAGTTTTCTGTTAATAGAAGTATTATCATCTTTCTTAGTATCTTTTAAATACATTAAATAAAATCTAATATCGCTATATTCAATACTTTTAAATTCTAAATTTTCACTACTAAGATATTCTAAGTATTCTATTATGTCATGTTTATAATTTTCTATTGTATATTCTGAATAATTCTTTTGATATTTTAAATAATCTAAATAAGAATTTAATTCCTTATTTTCTATATTGGTATCCATTATTATCACCTAATATTTGTTTCATACCAGTGTCTATACTTTTTGCATATCTATATGTATCATTCAATGTTTTTTTATCACTATATAGTATTTCTACTATTTTTAATTCTCTTTGTTTATCTTTTTCTTCTTCATGATCAGTTAAATAATCATGTAAGACAAATCCTATTCTTTGGTCTAATAATGAGTCTAGTTTTTCTAAATCTTCACTGTATGTATAAATGTTATTAGTTGTATATACTACTCCGTCTTTTATATCTAGCATTTTATTATCCATATTTCTAAAGATTTCAAGTATTTCAATTATCTTATCAGTAGAATCTACATCATTTACTGGTTCTAAGAAAGATATTTGTTTTTCATTATAATCATCAGAAAGTACTGTTAATAATTCACTTTCTAATACTAATCTATGTAAATTGTTTGATTCTTTATTATCATCCTTGTATTCAGTAAAAGATAGTATTGCTTCTCTTATTGTTTTATATGATACTTCTTTATCTTCTTCTAAAAATGAATTTTTAATTTCTGCATATAATTCTGGATTTGAATTCTTTACTTTATTAAAAAATTTAAGAGCTGTTTCTGTTTTTTCACAGAAATGTTTTAATGTATTTTCTTTAACATCTACATCTTCTCTATCAATCATTCCTATTTCTTTACTGTTTGAATATAAAACACTTGTTGTTTCTATTTGTTTACCTTTCATTGGTAATACTATAAAGAAATCAATACTTTGTTTTGGTACTATATTACCCTTCCATATACTTTTAGCTAAATCTTCACTACTATGATAATTTATTGTGAAAAGATCTGCTTCCTTTAATGATGAAAAATTCTTCATCATTTCAAAATTGTTTGTTTGTGCATCACGTGCAACTAAATAACATTTACTGCTCATTTTTAAACCTCCCTACCATAAAAAATTATAACATAAATATTTTTACAGACAAAGAAAAAAAGGAAAAAAATTTCCTTTTATTCACTATAGTCACAACTAGAACATTTAATAGTATTATTCTTTTCAGTTAACATACTACCACATTCTGGACATTTCTTATCAATTGGTTTATCCCAATAAGCTGTTTTACATTTAGGATAATTATTACATCCGTAGAACACTTTGCCTCTTTTACTTTTACGTACTATGATTTTCCCATCGCAATTAGGACAGTTACATACTTCAATAATTTCTTCAGGCTCTTTATCATTTTTAATATACTTACAAGTTGGATAATTACTACATGCAGTAAACTCACCATATTTACTTTTTCTAATTACTAATGGTGATCCACATTCAGGACAAGTTTCTCCTGTTTGTTCAGGGCCTTTCTTTTCCATATCACTAAATGCAGCTTTTACACGTGGTTCAAATAATTTATAGAATTCTTCTAATACTTTATTCCAAATAGCTTTTCCATCTGCTACTTTATCTAAATCTGTTTCCATGTCACGTGTATAATCTGTATTTATTAAATCACTAAAGAATTCTTGAAGTTTATCTGTAGTTTCAAATCCCATTTCAGTAGGTTTAAATTTCTTATCTTCTAAAACTACATAATCTCTACTTTTAATAGTATCAATTATAGTTGCATAAGTACTAGGACGTCCTATACCTAATTCTTCTAATTCTTTAATAAGTTTAGCTTCTGTATATCTTGCTGGTGGTTGTGTGAAGTGTTGGGCTTTTTCTACATCTTTTGTAGTTTTAGTTTCTCCAGCAACAAATTTAGGTAATATATTATCTTCACTAGATTCATAATCACCATAAACTTTTAAGTAACCTTCAAATGTAATGATACTTCCAGTAGTTTTAAATTTATAATTATTATTATTTAAAATAATAGTAGTTTGATCTAATAAAGCATCGGCCATAAGAGAAGCTAACGCTCTTTTATAAATTAAACTATATAATTTAAATTCATCATTTGATAGATATTGTTTAATTTTAGTTGGTTCTCTTAAGATACTTGTTGGACGAATTCCTTCGTGAGCATCTTGAACATTATCTTTTGCTTTTGCTTGTTTAACATAACCAACATATTCTTTACCATAAGTTTCTTCAATATATTTCATTGTTGGTCGAGTAAAGTCATCACTTAATCTAACTGAGTCTGTTCTCATGTATGTAATAAGACCGGTAGTTTCAGAACCAATATCAATACCTTCATATAACTTTTGAGCTACACTCATTGTTTTCTTTGCTGGGAAACCTAACTTAGTAGATGCTTCTTGTTGAAGTGTTGAAGTTGTAAATGGAAATTTAGCACTTCTTCTTGTTTTCTTTGTTTCAACGTTTTCGACTAAATACTTATCAGTAATATTATTTAAAACATCATCTGCTTCTTTTTCATCATAAATTTTAGTTTCATCTTTTTTATCTACTACTTTAAAATAGTTAGCATCAAATTTATCAAAATGAGCTGTAATAGTCCAATACTCTACAGGTTTAAAGTTTTCTATTTCACGTTCTCTATCAACAATTAGTTTTAATGCAACAGATTGAACACGTCCTGCAGACTTAGCTCCTATTTTTGCTTGTAATAATTTACTTAATCTAAAGCCTATAATACGATCTAGAATTCTTCGTGTTTCTTGACTTTTTACTAGATTATCATCTATCACTGTAGGATTAGAAATTGCTTCAAGCACTTTATCATGTGTAATTTCATTAAATAATACTCTTTTATATTGATTATCTTTAATACCTAAAGCATCTTTTAAATGCCAAGCTATGGCTTCTCCTTCACGGTCAGGGTCGGATGCAAGATATACCATTTCACTTTCTTTAACATCTTTCTTTAAAGATGAGATTACACTACTCTTACCAGGAATAGGAACATAATTAGGTTTAAATCCATTTTCTATATCTACACCTAATCCTAATTTACCAGTAGTAGCTAAATCACGTATATGTCCTTTAGAAGATACTACTTTAAAATCTTTACCTAAATACTTTTCAATTGTTTTACTTTTACTAGGGCTTTCCACTATCACTAAATTTTTTGCCATAAAATCCCTCCTTAAATATTTATACTTATACTAGTTATTTTTTTGTTTGTCAACACATGTTTTTATAGTTATTACTCTATATATAATATATATTATATATAAATTTTTTATTATTTTTTTCTTTCTAAATAATCCTTAACAGGTCCATAACTTCTTCTATGTTCAGGAATGATACCAAACTTTTCAATGGCCTCTAAATGAGTCTTTGTGGGATATCCTACATTATTTTTAAAATCATACATAGGATACTTTTTATCAAGTTCATACATCATTCTATCTCTTGTTACTTTAGCAAGAACTGATGCTGCACTTATAGTAATAGATTTCAAGTCTCCTTTAATAATAGGAGTAACTGGAATATCTATATCTAATTTCATAGCATCTGTTAGAACATGTTCAGGCTTAGGATCACACTTATTAATAGCCATAATCATAGCTTCTTTAGTAGCTTGATAGATATTAATCTCATCTATACGCTTTTCATCTACTATACCTATACCATATGTTATAGCTTGTCGTTTTATTTCTTCAAAGAAATATTCACGTTTCTTTTCACTTAATTTTTTACTATCAGTTAATCCATCTAAATTAAAATTTTCTGGCAATACACAACAAGCAGCAACTACAGGACCAACTAAAGGACCACGACCTACTTCATCTACTCCACCTATTAGAGTAATACCATTATTTCTTAATTCTCTTTCATATTTATAATTATCTAATGAATCTAAATATAATTCTAATTTTTTAATAATAGCCTTATTACTTATATTATTAGAATTTTTTAGTCTTTCCAAACAACTTTTTATACTTAAACATGGAATATTCTCAATTAAATCATATTCTTGATTAGTAAGATTCTCTGTTTCAAGTAATTCACATTCTCTTTTTAGACCATGTAAAACTAGAGAAGAATCTCCTATTACTAGTAAGTTTTCTTTATTATTTAATTCTTCAATTATTTCACGTTTTTTCATAACCTCACCAAACCTATTGTCTATCATTAAATAAAAAAAAGCAAGAAAAAAGAATAGAATTATTTTTCTATTCTGTCAAATGTTACTTTACCAAAATATCCATTCTTTAAGTCTTTTATTATTAAATCACTTACTTTATCATAATCAACTATTCCACCTCTAGATAAAGCACCTCTACGACGTCCAATTATTTCATAAGCTTCTACAAAGTCTTCATCTAACTCTTCTATTCCATATCTTTCTTTTAACTTTTCTGGATATAATTCATACATTCTTTTTAATATGAAACAAGCTATATCATCTAAGTTAAGTATTTCTTCTTTTATAGATGAGAATGCTGCTAATACTTTAGCATTATCTTGGTTTTCTAGTTTAGGCCAAAGTATACCAGGAGAATCTAATAGTTCTATATCTTTATTAACTCTAATCCATTCAAGATTCTTAGTAAATCCTGGAGTATTACCAACACCAGCACTCTTCTTACCTACTAGTCTATTAATTAGAGTACTCTTACCAGCATTAGGAACACCTACTATTAAAACACGAGCAGCACGTTCCATCATACCTTTAGATTCTCTTATTTTATTAATATCAGTCATAATATTTCTAGTAAGATTAATTAATTCATTACAGTTACCATTAATTAAATCTACACATACTACTTTATATCCACTATTTTCATATTCTTTTAATATCTTTCTAGTTTCTTCTTCATCACATAGATCCATTTTAGTAACTACTAGAATTCTTGGTTTATCTTTAACTAAATCATCTATATCTACTATCTTACTTGATATAGGCATTCTACCATCTATTACTTCATAAACTATATCTATTAAATTTAATTTTTCACTTATCTCTCTTTTAGTCTTAGCCATATGACCAGGATACCA
>CAMOXZ010000020.1 GCA_946629545.1 uncultured Caryophanales bacterium
AATACTTTATTATCAAAATAATTTATATTTGAATATATTAAATTTAGTAGTAGTAGTAATTTATTCATATTTAATTAATAGAAAGTTCTTACATAGTTCATTAAAAGCTATACTAGGAAAATTAAAAAGAAAATAAACATATAATTACATAGGTGATTATATGTTTTTATTTAATTTAATAAAAGAATTATTTTGTTTTACTGGGAGTTATTCTAATGATATATTTTTAGAACCTCTTAGTAGTGAAGAAGAAGAGTATTGTATAAAGAATAAAGATAGTGATGTGACTTGTCGTAATAAACTTATAGAACACAATCTTAGATTAGTAGCTCATATTACTAAGAAGTATGATACTAAGTTAGTTGATAATGATGATTTAATTAGTATAGGTACTATTGGTTTAATTAAAGGAGTAGATACTTATAAGTGTAATAAGAATGTTAAAATTACTACTTATTGTGCTAGATGTATAGAAAATGAAATACTTATGTATTTTCGTAAGAATAATAAATATAGTAAAGACATTTCTATTAATGAAGCTATTGGATATGATAAAGATGGTAATGAGATAGAAATAGGAGATGTATTAGAAGTTGAAAATACTGATTTTTGTGATGATATAGATCTGAAAGATAATATTAAATCTTTATATAAATATATTAATGTATTAACTCCTAGAGAAAAAAGAATAATAATAAAGAGATATGGACTTGATAATACTAAGGAAGAAACACAGAAAAGTATATCTAAAAAATTAGGTATTTCTAGAAGTTATGTTTCTAGGATTGAGAAACGTGCGTTAACTAAGTTATTAAGAGAGTTTTTAAAAGAAAAAGATAAGTAATCATTCTTTACAAAAACCTATAAATTATATATAATTTATAGTGTAAAGAGTGGTGTGATATGAAGAATAAAAAATTGTTTTTAATAATCGGTTTAATTATTGTTTTAGTACTTGGAATAATGTTTTCAGTATATGAATTCATATTATTACCTAGTATTAGTTTGAAGGGTAAAAATCCTACTATAGTAAAGTATGAATCTAAGTATGTAGAAAAAGGATATAGTGCTAAGTACTTAGGAAAAGATATTAGTAAAGATGTTATAGTAAGTGGAAAAGTTAATGGTAAAAAACTTGGTGAATATAAAATTAAATATAAAGTAGGGAAAGGTATATTTTCTAAAACTGTAATTCGTAAAGTATTAGTAAAAGACTTAGAAAAACCTAAAATGAATATTACTAAAGATGATGTTTATGTATGTCCTGGAAGTGATTTTGTACCTGAGAAAATTATTGCTACTGATAATTATGATAAAAAAGTAAAAACTACATATTATTTTAATAATAATGAAAAAACAGAAGTTACTTATCAAGCAACAGATTCATCAGGTAATACTACAGTTATTACTAAAAAAGTTTTATATGAAGATAAAGAGGCTCCTAAGATAGAAGTTATTGGTGGAGAAGAAATGTATATTCAACTTGGAGCTATTTATGATGATCCTGGTGTTAAAGTTACTGATAATTGTGATGGAGAAATTAAAGATGTAAAAAGAGAAGGAAGTTGGGATGCTAATAAGTTAGGTGATTATACTTTAACTTATACAGCTGTTGATAAAGCTGGTAATAAAGCTACAGCTACTAGACGAGTAATTGTATCTAATGGTGTAATTTATTTAACATTTGATGATGGACCTAATAGTGGTACTACTAATGTAATACTTGATATATTAAAAGAAGAAGGGGTTAAAGCAACATTCTTTGTTACTAATAATGGACCAGATGAATTAATAAAACGTGAATATGATGAAGGTCATACAGTAGCTCTTCATACAGCTACTCATGATTATTCTATTATTTATTCTTCGGATGAAGCATATTTTAATGATTTATATAGTGTTCAAAATAGAGTTAAAAGAATTACTGGATATGAAAGTAAGATTATTAGATTTCCTGGAGGAGCTAGTAATACTATATCTAGAAGATATAATAGTGGTATTATGTCTCGTTTAACTAAAGAAGTAGTTAATCGTGGATTTAAATACTATGATTGGAATGTATCTAGTGGTGACGCTGGAAGTACTACACAAGCTAGTGGAGTTTACTCAAACGTTGTAAATAGTTTAAGACATGATAGAGTTAATATGGTATTGATGCATGATATTAAGAGTTATACAAGAGATGCTATAAGAGATATTATTAGATATGGTAAGAATAATGGTTATAGATTTGAAAAAATAACTATGGATACTGAGATGATTACTCAAAGAGTCAATAATTAGAAAATGTGTTATAATACTTAAGGAAGTGATTTTATGGGATTATTTAGACCTAGTATTTATAAAAAAAGCATCTATGATATAAACTATGGTTTATTAAAAGAAAAAGGTATTAAGTGTTTAATATTTGATCTTGATAATACTTTAGGTTTAATATCTAATAAAAGATGTCCTGATGAAACAAGAGAATTAATTGATAAACTTAAAAAAGATTTTATAATAGTTATTAGTTCTAATAATACTAGAAAGAGATTAAAACCTTATTTAGAAGAATTAGAAATATGTGGTACTTCATGGAGTATGAAACCATCTATTAAGAGTTTAATTTATATTAAAACTAAATTTAAATTACATAAAAAAGAAATGTGTATTATAGGTGATCAAATAGTTACAGATATAGTAGCTGGTAATAGATTTAGAATTAAAACTATACTAGTTGATCCACTAGGAGATAAAGATTTAAAAATAACTGGATTAAATAGAAAACTAGAAGCTAAGATAATAGCTAAGTATGAGAAAAAGGGATTGTTTAAAAGAGGAAATTATTATGGAGAATGAGAAGAAGTGTTTAGGATGTGGTATAGCTTTACAAGATGTTAATTTACTACAAGAAGGTTATACTACTAATTTAGAAAATGATTACTGCCAAAGATGTTTTCGTATGAAAAATTATGGTGAGTATCAAGTAGTATCTAAATCTAATGAAGAATATTTGGAAATATTAAAAGAAGTAGCTAATACTAAAGACTTAGTATTATATGTTACTGATGTTTTAAATATGGAAGAAAATATTGAAGAAATTAGAAATATAATTACTAATAAAATGATCCTAGTAGTTAACAAAATAGATGTGCTTCCTAAATCAGTTAAAGAAGAAAAAATAATTAATTATTTAAAGAATATTGATAGTAATAAAAATGGAATTAATTTTGAAGAAGTAATAGTTATCTCAGCTAATAAGAATTATAATATAGATTATTTATTAAAAAGAATTAAGTATTTTCAAACAAGTAAGAATGTATATGTAGTAGGTCATACTAATGCTGGTAAAAGTAGTTTGATTAATAAACTTATTAAGAATTATTCTGATAATACTCAAGAACTTACAATGAGTCCACTACCTTCTACAACATTAAATATGATTACTATAGATATTAATGATCATTTAACTTTAATAGATACTCCAGGACTTGTTGATGTAGGAAGTATTTTAAATCAAGTAGATGAAAAGATGATGAAGAAGATTAGTCCTAAGAAAGAAATTAAACCTAGGACATATCAATTACGTAAAGGTCAATCTATAGTTATAGAAGATTTCATAAGAATAGATTATGTTGAAGGTGAAAAGAATAGTTTTACTTTATTTATGTCTAATGATTTGAAAGTAAAAAGATTATTAAATTTATTTAATAATGAAGAATTATATGATAGAAACAAGATTACTTATAATATGAAATATGATGAAGATTTAGTTATAAATGGACTGGGTTTTATTAAAATAGTAGATAAAGGTACTATAGATATTTATATTGATAAAGATGTAGATACATTTACTAGAAGAAGTTTAATATAAAAAGAACTATAAAGTTCTTTTTTTTATTTGATTTACTTGGTATAATAAATTAGAAAGAAGGTATGAATATGGCAACTTCTCATATTGAAAGTAAGTTAGAAGATATTGCTCCTATAGTATTAATGCCTGGTGATCCTTTAAGAGCTAAATATATTGCAGAGAACTTTTTAGATAATCCTAAACTGATTAATAGAGTACGTAATATGTTTGGTTATACTGGTACTTATAAAGGTAAAAGAGTAACAGTATTTGCTAGTGGTATGGGTATTCCAAGTATTGGTATATATTCTTATGAATTATATAAGTTTTATAATGTAGAAAAAATAATAAGAATAGGTTCTTGTGGTACATATGATAAAGATATTAAAGTACTTGATGTTATACTAAGTACAGGAGCTTATTGTAAGAGTTATTTTGATGAATTATTTGATGGAGTAGATATTGATTTTATACAATCATCTGATTCATTAAATAGAAGTATTATGAATACTGCTAAAAGGGATAATATTAAGTTGTGTGTTGGTAAAACTATAACTAGTGATATATTTGATGTATATTGTGATGATAAAGAAAGATTTAGAGATAATTTTCCAGATATGAAGTTTTTAGGAATAGAGATGGAAGCATTTGGTTTATTCTATATGGCTAGGAAACTTAATAAAGAAGCAGCTTGTTTAATGACTGTAGTTGATTCTTTATATGATAAGAGAAGTTTAAGTAGTGAAGAAAGGGAAAAATCTTTGGATGAGATGATTAAGTTAGCTTTAGAATCAATTATATAAAAGAATAGAATGGGTATAATAAAATAGAGGTGGTAACATGAAAGTATTAAACAAAGACTTAGGATCATATAAACTTCATTTAATTAATACCGATAAATTTAAGACGGTTACAGTTAAAGTTGTTTTTCATACTCCAATAAAAAAGGAGGAAATAACTAAAAGAATATTAGTTACAAATATTCTTCTTCAATCATCTAAAGAATATGATAGTAGAAGAAAACTTACTATAGAGTCAGAGAATTTATATTCTGCAGATTTAGGAATTAGTAATCAAAGACTTGGTAATTATATTACTACTAGTTTTAATCTACAAGTATTAATGGATAAATATACTGAGGAGAATAATTTTGAGAAGTCTCTTGATTTCCTACAAGAAATTATATTTAATCCAGATATTGAGAATAAAGCATTTAAAAAAGAAAAAGTTGATTATGTTAAACATGATTGTTTAGTTAAACTTAATTCTATAAAGGAAAGTCCTTCTAAATACTCATCTATTAGATTAGGAGAAATATTTGATAGTAAGAGTCCTATATCTTATAGAATGGTTGGATATAGTGATGATTTGGATACTATAGATGAGAAAAGTCTATATGAATCATATTTAGATATGATTAATACTGATTATGTAGATATATTTGTAGTAGGGGATTTTGATAATAAAGAGATGTTAGGTTTAATTAAAAAATACTTTAAGTTTAAAAAGATAAAGAAACCTAAAAAGAGTTATATATTAAAAAATAGAACTTTTAGAATTAGAAGAAACTTTGCTAAAGAAGAAATTAATAATACTCAATCATCTTTAGCTATTGCTTGTCCTGTATATAAATTAACTAAGTATGAAAGAGATTATGCTTTAGTACTTGGTAATTTAATATTTGGTGGAGGTGCTGATTCTAAATTATTTAAAGATGTTAGAGAAGCTAATTCTTTATGTTATACTATTAGATCTTTCTATACTAAGATGGATAATATGATTACTATTAAAGCTGGTATAGATAGAACTAATTATACTAAGGCAATTACTATAATTACTAAAAAATTAGATGAAATGAAAAAAGGTAAATTTAGTGATGAAGATATTAATAATGTTAAAGAAGAATTTATTAATGCTTTAGAAAGTTTAGATGAAGATGAAAGTATGATGATTAATGATGTAATGTCTTCAGATATATTAGAATTAGATGATATTAAGACTAGAATTTCTACGATTAAGAAAGTTAAGAAGTCTGATATAGTAAAAGCATTTAGGAAAGTACATATGGATACAGTGTTTTTACTAGAGGGGGTATTAGATGAAGAAGATTAGTTTAAAAGGATTAGATATGACTCTATATACTGAGAGTTTATCTAATGGATTAGAAATATATATGTTACCTTATAAGAATAAGAAAAACTATTATGTTTCTTTTGCTACTAGATATGGTTCTGATGTATTAGAGTTTACTGAGATGGGTAAAAAGAATTATAAACCACCTCTTGGAATAGCACATTTCTTGGAACATAAAATGTTTGAACAAGAATCAGGAGAAGATCCATTTAGTTTTTATGCTAAGAGTGGAACTGATTGTAATGCATGTACTTCTTGTACTTGTACACAATATATGTTTTGGGGTACTAAGAATTTTAATAAGAACTTAGAATATTTATTAAGATTTGTAACTCATCCATATTTTACAGATCAAAATGTTAAAAAAGAAAAAGGTATAATTGCTGAAGAAATTAAAATGTATAATGATATACCTGCTTATAAAGCAGAATTAAAATTAAGAAATTGTTTATATAAGAATTCTCCTAGGAGATTAGATATTGCTGGTAGTGTTAGTGAAATTAATAAAATTACTAAGGAAGATTTATATACTTGTTATAATAATTTCTATATACCTAGTAATATGTTTATATTAATAACAGGTAATTTTGATCCTGATATAGCATGTGAAATTATTAGAAATGAATTAGATTCTAATGATAGAAGAAAAGTACCTAAGATAAAGAAGATAGTAGAACCTATTAAAGTAAATAAAGATAAAGAAGTAATTAAGGGTAATGTAGAAATACCTAGAATAGGTGTAGGATTAAAGATAGGTACTAAAGTATTTAGTATGGAGAGATTTGAATTATCTTTATACTTAGATATGATGAGTACTATTGTATTTGGAGATTCATCTTTATTTAAAGAAAGAGTTAGAGATAAGAAAATATTAACTGATTTAGGTTGTGGATGGGAAAATATTGAAGGTATTAGTACTTTATATGTTACTGGTAATTCTATAAAACCAGATGATTTAATTAGTGAAATAATTAATGAATTTAATAATATTAATGTTGATGAAGAATCATTTAATAGAATTAAGAAAGTATGGATAGCTAGAGAAATAAAAGGACTTGATGATATTGAGTGTATGGCTGATAATATGTGTTATGATCTTATTAGATATAGAAAGGTTATTACTAATAAGATAGATATTATTAAGAATATGAAATTTAAAACATTAAAAGATATTATTAAGAAAATTGATTTTAAGAATTATAGTATTGTAAAGATGGAGAAAGAATAGTGTAAAGGAGTATTGAAAAATATTCCTTTTTTTATATATATTTGATAAAATAAAAATAGTAGAGGTGATTTTGATGGGATTCAAGATTGGTGAAGATTTTCAAGAAGAAGAGGAAATAAAAGAAGAAAAAAAGGATAATAGTAAGTTAAAACTTATAATTATAATAGTAGTTGCGGTTATTGCATTTATTTTAGTATTTTTATTATTAAATGGTATATTTAATCCTAAGAAGAAAACTACAAATACTCCAGTATTAACAAGTGAAGCAAGACCATTAACTGAAAGTAATGTTAAGATACTATATAATTATGTAACATATAGTGCTACTGAAGGTCCTAGATATGATATATTTGTAAAGAATAAGAAAGTTACATTAGATACATTTACTGAAGAAGAAAAATACTATTATGCATTACAATATGTTCAAGTAGAAGATTTTGAATTTACTGGGGACTTAGATGAAAATAAAAATAAGATTTATAGTATTTCTAATAATAAGATTAAAAAATATATGGAATACTTCTTTGGTAAGGGTGTAAAATATTCTACTGATTTAACTATTAAATATCCATTTAGTTTTAGTATTAATGATAAAAATGTAGGTATTATGAAGTATGATGATGATACTGATTCATTTAATACTATATTTGAAAAAGATACTAGTACTCCTGAAACTTATGCAGTTGAACCATATATGGGTAAATTAGTAGAAGCTTATAAAGATCCAGATGGTTCTTATAGAATAATTGAAAAACTAATATATGTACAAGCTAAGAAACAAAGTAATGGTATGTATGAAGTTACTATTTCTAAAGATTATGATGGTGAAAATGTAATTGAATCTTCTATTGATCAAACAGAAGATGATTTAAAAGATATAACAATAAGTAAATATCTTAATAAAGCTGCTACTATTACTTATACTTTTAAAATAAAAGATACAAGTAATGTATTATATTTCTATAGTAGTGAAATAAAATAAGAGCGAAAGCTCTTTTTTTATGATATAATAAGTAAATGGAGGAGCCAATATGCAAGAAAATATAAGAAACTTTTGTATTATAGCTCATATTGATCATGGTAAGAGTACTCTTGCTGATAGAATACTAGAATTAACAGGTGCAATAGATAAAAGAGAATTAAAAGAGCAAATGTTAGATTCTATGGATCTTGAAAGAGAAAGAGGTATTACTATTAAGTTAAATGCAGTTAGTCTTAATTATAAAAAAGATAATAAAGAATATATGCTTAATTTAATAGATACTCCAGGTCATGTAGATTTTTCTTATGAGGTATCACGTAGTTTAGCTGCTTGTGAAGGAGCTATTTTAGTAGTGGATGCATCTCAAGGAGTAGAGGCTCAAACATTAGCTAATTTATATTTAGCTATGGATAATAATTTAAAAATAATACCAGTTATTAATAAAATAGATTTACCTTCAGCTGACCCAGAAAAAGTAATTACTGAATTAGAAAATATTGGATTTAATAGAGATGAGATAGTTCTTACTAGTGCTAAGACTGGAGTAGGTGTAGATAAATTATTAGATAAGATTATTGAAGTTATTCCAGCACCTACTGGTAATAAGAATGCTCCATTAAAAGCATTAATATTTGATAGTTTGTTTGATTCATACAGAGGTGTAATTACTAGTATTAGAGTAGTAGATGGAGAAGTAAAAGTAAAAGATTTAGTTAAGATGATGGAAACTAATGCAGTATATGATGTAGTTAGTTTATATATAAATACTCCTAAGGAAAAAGAAGTTACTAGTTTAAAAGCTGGAGAAGTAGGATATTTAGCTGCTTCTATTAAAAGTATTAGTGATGTCCACGTTGGAGACACTATCACTTTAGATAGTAATCCAGCTAAAGATAAATTACCAGGATATAAACCAATGAAACCTACTGTATATTCTGGATTATTCCCAATTGATGCTAATAAGTTTGAAGATTTAAGAGAGGCACTTGAAAAATTAAAATTAAATGATGCAGCTTTAACATTTGAACCAGAAACATCTAAAGCATTAGGTTTTGGATTTAGATGTGGATTCTTAGGATTATTACACATGGAAATAATAGAAGAGAGAATTGAAAGAGAATTTGGAATAGATTTAATTGCGACTAGTCCTTCTGTTATATATGAAGTTATAATGACTGATAATAGTAAAGTAATGATTGATTGTCCTAGTAAAATGCCTAGAAGAGAATTAATTAATAAAGTACTAGAACCATATGTTAAATGTAGTATATTTACTCCTAGTGAATATATTGGTCCTATTATGGAATTATGTCAGGATAAAAGAGGTAATTTCTTAAATATGGAATATTTAGATGAAACTAGAGTCTCTATTAACTATGATATTCCTCTTTCTGAAATAGTATATGATTTCTTTGATAGATTAAAAAGTTATACTAAAGGATATGCTTCTTTTGATTATGAAATAACAGATTATAAAGAAAGTAATTTAGTTAAGATGGATATCTTATTAAATGGTGAAGTAGTAGATGCTTTATCAGTAATAGTTCATAAAGACTTTGCTTATAATAGAGGAAGAATAGTCTGTGAAAAACTAAAAGAGATAATACCTCGTCAATTATTTGAAGTACCTATACAGGCATCTATAGGAACTCATGTAATAGCTAGAGAAACGGTTAAGGCACTTAGAAAAGATGTTTTAGCTAAGTGTTATGGTGGAGATGTTACTCGTAAGAAAAAACTATTAGAAAAACAAAAAGAAGGTAAGAAAAGAATGAAACAAATAGGTAGTGTAGAAGTACCTCAAGAAGCATTCTTATCTATTCTTTCATCTAAGGAGTAATTTATGGATAATAATAAAATAATTGAAGAAGCAAGAACTTATATTAGTAATGATAAAACAGTAGCTGAAACTGCAGAAGAATTAGGTGTTAGTAGAAGAACTCTTCAAATACATTTAAAACAAATAGGTGTAGTAGATCCATTATTATATAGTTTAGTCTTAAAAAAGAAAGAAAGTAATCTTAAAACTGGTAGAGTTAAAGGTGGAACTATAGGAAAGATTACTGCTCCTACTTATACTAAAGACGAAGCTAATATAGTAGCTAATGGAATTATAAGAGAATCTTATACATATGAAGAAGCTGCTAAGGTCTATGGTATTCCTAAATCTACTATATATGAAATGGTACATAGTGATTTTGTTTCTGAAACAACTAAAATGCAACTTGATATAGTTGCTGCTCATAATAATAGAAAAAAGAATGCAAAAAGGAATATAATATGATAAAGAATTGTTATATACATATACCATTCTGTGATAAAATTTGTTCTTATTGTGATTTTTGTAAGATGTATAAGATAGATGATTTTATTGATACTTATTTAGATTCTTTAGAAAAAGAAATTAAGAGTATTTATAAAGGTGAAGTATTAGATACTATCTATATAGGAGGAGGTACTCCTAGTAGTTTAAGTCTAAAGCAATTAAAAAGATTATTTGAAATACTTAGTATATTTAATAAGAGTAAAACAATTGAATATACTATAGAGAATAATTTTGAAAATATTGATAGAGATAAATTAGAATTATATAGAGAAGTAGGTATAAATAGATTAAGTTTTGGAATAGAAACTACTAATAAGAATCATTTAAAACTATTAGAAAGAGAACTTGATTTAGATAAAGTAAATAATACTATTAAGATTTGTAGAGAGTTAGGTTTTAATAATATAAATGTAGATTTAATATATGCATTACCTAATGAAACTATAAAAGACTTAGAAGATGATTTAAAATATATTTATTCTTTAGATGTAGAACATATCTCAACTTATTCATTAATAATAGAAGATCATACTAAACTAGGTATTAATAATACTAAGAATATTTCAGAAGACTTAGATTATGAAATGTATAAGTATATTTGTAGTAGTATGAAAAGTAATAATTATAAACATTATGAGATTAGTAATTTCTCTAAAGAAGGATTCTATTCTAAACATAATACATGTTATTGGAATAATGATTGTTATTATGGATTTGGTATAGGAGCTAGTTCTTATATTGATAATATGAGAATTACTAATACTAGAAGTTTAAATAATTATTGTGGTGGTAAATATGTTAAAGAAGTAGAATATTTAAATGATGACGATAAAATGGAATATGAAGTTATTCTTAATTTAAGAAAGAGTAATGGAATTGATTTAGATATGTTTAAATCTAAATATAATAAATCATTAATAGATGTTTATAATTATAAAGATTTAATTGATTTAGGAGTATTAGTTTTAGATAATAATCATCTTTATATTCCTGAAGATAAATGGTATATTAGTAATAGTATTATAGTAGATGTATTGGAGAGAAAGATATATGGATAGAGAAGAGTTATTTTTAGATGAATTAGGTTATATTAAAGATGAAAATTATCAAGAAGCTTTATTAAATATAATTAATATGTTACCAGAGTATTGGTTAGAAGAGCCAGCTAGTTCTACTGGCAAATATCATCCGGAGTATGCTTTAGGTAAAGGTGGACTTCTTAGACATTCTAAGGCAGCTATGAGAATAGGGTATGAGCTTTTAAATAATCCATGTATTGGAGATAAATATACTGATAGGGAAAAAGATTTAATACTTATGAGTTTATTAGTACATGATGGATTAAAATTAGGTATTCCACAAGAGAAATATACTAGATTTGATCATCCTATACTTATGGGTAAATTTATATTAGATAAAAAAGATGAGATTGGATTAAACTTGGAAGATGCAAATTTCATGAATGACGTTATTAAAACGCATATGGGCCCATGGACTACAGATTATGATGGAAATGAAGTATTAGAAAAACCTAAAACTAAATATCAAAACTTTGTGCATATGTGTGATTTTCTAGCTAGTCGTAAATGTATATTAGTTCCATTTGAAGATAATAATATAAGTGTATAGACACTTATATATTTTTTTGATATATTTATATAGAAGGATAGGTGATATATATGGGTAAGATTATAGTTATTGAAGGAACTGATTGTTCTGGTAAAGAAACACAATCTAGATTACTTGAAAAAAGATTAAAAGAAATGGGTAAGAAGTGTATTAGATTTGATTTTCCTATGTATGATACTCCTACAGGTAAAATAGTAGGTGGATGCTATTTAGGAAAAGAAGAGATAGGTAAAAGTGTATTTCCTGAAGGAGCAGTTAATGTTGATCCATATGTAGTTAGTTTATATTATGCTGCTGATAGAAAATATAATATTAGTAAAATAGAAAAATATGTTAATGAAGATTATTATGTATTATTAGATAGATATACTACATCTAATTTAGCTCATCAAGGTAGTAAGATTAAAGATAAAGATGAAAGATATAATATGTATAATTGGATTGATAAATTAGAATACTGGTTATTAAAATTACCTAAACCAGATAAAACTATATTTTTACATGTTCCATATGAATATACTTTAGAATTAAGAAAAAATAGAACTAGTATCGATGAACATGAGAAAAGTATAGATCACTTAAAGAATGCTGAAGAAGCATATGTAGAATTAAGTGAATTATATAAATGGGATACTATTGAATGTATTAAAGATGGAAAACTTAGAAGTATTGAAGATATAAATGATGAAATATTAGAAGTATTAGAAAAAGAACCTTATTAAAGGTTCTTTTATTTTTATATTATTCTTCGATAAGTATTGGTTCCATTCTAGGTTGTGTAGCAGGTTGTGTTGTAGGTTGTGTTGTAGGTTGTGTTGTAGGTTGTGCTACTTGTTGAAGTGTTGGTTGTGTATTTTGTGCTTGTGTTGTAGCCTCTGTTTTAGGCTCATCATCAAAATCACTAGCAGTAAATGAAGCAGGTACTACCACTTCAGATATTTCATTAGTTGTATGCATCTCTAATAAATCATTAGGATCTCCTTGTGGTTCTTCAACAGGTGCATTTGGTTTTATTTCATTATTTACTTCATTTTCATAGTTATCATCATCTTCATTTTCAATTTCAATTGTACGATATACTTCTTCGAATGAAGTTTTTCCTTCTAAACATTTAATAAGTGCATCTTGTAACATTGTGATTGTATTACCAGAATAAACCATTTTAGCTAAATCTTTCTTTTCAACCTTTTCATTATTTAGGGCATTTCTAACATCATCATCAATTTCAAGCACTTCATGGAAAGCAAGACGTCCATGATATCCATTACGACAATGTTCACAACCTTTAGGATTAGCATCCCAAACATGGTTAACATCCATACCCATATATTTTTTAAATACTTTTTTCTCATATTTTGTTGTTTCTCTTTGATATCTACAATCTGGACATATCATTTTAGCAAGTCTTTGAGAAATGATACCAGTTAATGCAGTAGATAATAAATATCTTTCAACATCCATATCTAATAAACGTTCAACAGTAGCTAATGCATTGTTGGTGTGGATTGTTGATAAAACTAAGTGACCTGTAATAGATGCACGAACGGCAATTTGAGCTGTTTCAGAGTCACGAATTTCTCCGATAAGTATGATATTAGGGTCTTGACGTAAGATAGAACGTAAGGCAGCGGCAAATGTCATACCAATTTCTGAGTTTACTTGTACTTGGTTGATGCCTTCAATATTCATTTCTATTGGGTCTTCAACTGTAATTATATTTGTTTCTGTTCTATTTAATTCTTGTAGGATAGAGTAAGTAGTTGTAGATTTACCAGAACCAGTAGCTCCAGTAGTAAGAATTATTCCATTTGGAATAGACATCATTCTTCTAACTTTCTCTAAGTTCTTAGGATGGAATCCTAATGTATCAACACCTTCAAGACTTCGTGAATAGTCTAAGATACGGATAACTATTTTTTCACCTTCATTTAATGGTAAACTAGACACACGCATATCTAAGTCAATCCCACCAAAGTTACCTTTAATGGCACCATCTTGTGGAAGACGAGATTCTGTTATATTCATATTTGCAAGTAATTTAAGTCTTGTGGTTAAGTTTTTTTCATATGCTAAAGGAACGAAAGTGTAATCTTGACAATCACCATCAATTCTGAATCTTACCATCATTCCGTTTTCTCTTGGATCGAAATGAATATCGGAAGCGTTGTGTTTTGCAGCAGAAATAATTATATAATCTGCAATTTGTGTAACTGGTGTTTTTGTGAAGTCAAATGACACCATGAAGCTTTCAGTACCTTTTTGGACACGTTTTACATCAAATTGAACCATCATTTCAACCCCTTTGTTTACTTTCTATGGTATTTTACTAAAATATATTATATAATAGTTTTGAAAGAATATCAAGGAAAGGGAAGTTAAAAATGAAAAAAATTAATTCTTCTGGATTTGTTATGGCGGAAACGCTTATAGTTACGGTATTTTTAACAACAATATTTGCAATGCTTTATAGTAGTTTTTTACCATTAGCAGGTGAATATGAAAAAAGAGAAAACTATGATAATATCGATGGTAAATATGCTATTTTTTGGATAAAAAGAATGATTGAAGATGCATCATATGATATTCCTAGTACTTCAAATATGAGTGAAAAGGGATATGTAAGATTTAGATGTAGTGATATTACTTCTGATGATGAAAAACGTGCATTTTGTATAAACTTAGTTAATGCTCTTCAAGTAGCTGGTTGTGATAAAAAAGGTAATGAATGTGATATATTCATTACTAGATATCGTTTAGCTAATTCTTCTGATAATAGTAGAACTTGGTTTAAAGATGCGGTTCAATCAGATGAAAAAAAGTTCCAAGAAAACTGTATTGGAAAAAGTGATGAAGAGTGTAAAAAGAGTTATGTTTGTAATTGTCTAGCTGACAAATATGATGAAGAAGCAACTGATGATTGTGCTACAGATGAATATGATGTACAAGATGTTAAAAAATGTAGTGCTAAAGCTGATTTAAGAGTATTTAATTCAGGTTTTAAAGATTATGTTTTCTTCTTACCTGATTATTCAGCAACTTCACTAAATTACGCAAATTATAGAGTTTTGGCTCGTTTTCAAAATAAAAAGGATAATAATAATTATTATTCTTATGCAACAATCGAGGTGGGCCGCTAATGAAGAAGTTAAATAATAAGGGTATTACAACAATTGAAGTATTAATATGTTTTGTATTAGTAGTAGTAATAACAATGTCAATATATGCAACTGTATCAGGCTTTAATGAAAGAAAAATACTAGAAGGTCAAAAAGAAAAAATATATAGTTATAAAAATACACTAACAAAAGAAATACAAGATGATTTTATAAAGAAGGGTCTTACTAGTGCCAAGTATGAAAAAGTATATTATTATTATGTTCCTAAAGATGAATTTAGTGATGAATTAATAAGTGAAGATGAATATAGAACGCGTCAACAAGAAAGACAAGAAAATGGGTTACCAGATTTACAAATTTTAGGTACAAAAACTGTTCATGTAGTTAATTGTACTTTGAAAGATGGTAGTGAAAGGCGTTTAGAGATTGAGCAATTATTTGCATTATCTCCACGTCATATGGATGGTTCTATATATAAAGACGATGAATTTATGATAAGATATGGTGCTCCAGATGATATGATTAATTGGGATTTACCTGATGTTGGTTATTCTGGATATCATGTTCAGTTAAGAAAAGAATGTGATGTAGATACTATCAGTAATAACTGTAGAAAGTCATATGATTTAAGTATTAATAATGTTATCATTAATACTATGGATGATAGTATACTATCTATTTATATTGGATTCTATCACCCAGAATTTGCTACTAGATATGCAATAAATATAGTTTGTCCTATAAACTATGTATTAAATGAAAGTGATTCTTCAACTAGTTGGGAATATTAGTAAAAATATAATAATTGCTAATGTAGTCGCAATTATTCTACCTTTAATAAATGATTTATAAAGTAAAGTATCCTCTAGGATACTTTTTACTTGAATATGTATTGATATACTTCCAAATGATATAAATATTAAAATAAATAATGCTTTAATAATAGTATTATTAATTATACTAGTTGAGAATACTCCTTTAGTTAAATCAAAAATACCAGATATTAATACATATAAATAGGGATTATATATATATTTAGTTATTATT
>CAMOXZ010000021.1 GCA_946629545.1 uncultured Caryophanales bacterium
AGACAATATAGATTATTTATATAATTTTATTATTAAATCTATTAAGAATAATTTAAAAGAAGAATATTTTACTAGTACTGATGATGCAGTTACTTTAAGAATAGATGATAAGAATTTAAAAGAAATATTAAGTGGTATTTTAGTAGATTTAAATAATGATAAAGAATCTAAAAAAATATTAGATAATATAGATAAAAGCATCTTAAAAACTAAGATTAAAGATGAAGATACTTATATAGAGAAAGATGAATATTATAAAATATCTATTTATACATCAAAGATATTACATAAACCATTAAAATACCAAGTAGATCATATTACTAAAGATAATACAAATACATATATTTATGAAGGTAATGAATCAAAAGGAAAATTCTATTACTTAGTTAATAATAAAGAAAAATATAATGCTTCATTAGAATTTAGTAAAGATGAAATAAAAGGTAAAATAAAAGATTCATCAAATAAAAGTATAGGTGAATTTAAACTAGATAAGAATAATTATAATACAGTGATTAATTATACTTTTAATGATGACAATGAAAAACTAGATTTAATTTATTCATCTAAATATACTAAAGTAAAGAAAAATACAAGTTTTAATAATAAAAAGAATTTATCATTCAAATATGTAGTAAATAAAGAAACTAAACTACGCGGTGAAATAGATATTAATTTAGAAGTAACTAATAAATTTAGTACTATAGTTGATGTAACTAATTCTAAATTAAAATCTAATATGACAAAAGAAGAAAAAGAAAAAACAGAAAATTTACGTGAAAATATAAAGAATAGACTAGAAAGATAGGTATATATGAAAAAGAAAAAACAAAAAAATATTCAAAACTTAATGAAATCAGTAAAAACACTAACTGTAGTATTTTCTTTACTATTAGTATTAGTAATATTCTTACTTGTATTATGTGTTATTAAATATAAAGAATCTAAAGAAAATGAATTTGCTAATATGGTAATTCCAGTATATGAGACTAATACAAATTATGAGTTTAATATCAATGCTAAAGTATTAAATGAAATAGGTGTATATACATTTAAGATAGTTAATTATAAGAAAAATGATATAAATAAAGAAGAAATGCCATATAAAATAGAAATAAAGAATACTACAGATTCAACTATTAAAGTAACTAAAGGTGATAGTAAAACTGATTTGATGAAGAAACAAGAAGAGACTATTGTAGATGAAGTTACTCTAAAAAAAGATAAGAAAGAGAATATTTATTATCATATAAAAATAACTAAAGCAAAGAACATAACTAAAGATGATTTAATATATGTAAAAATAATGAATTAAAGGTCCTTTGAAGGACTTTTTTTTCTTTACTTTTAATAGAAAAAATGCTAAAATTAAAGAGAAGATTGGAGTGATATCATGGTATTTGATATAGAAAACGATAAAATAACAATAGAAAAAGATGGAAAAGAAGTAAATTGCGATATTCTATTTACATTTGATTGCGATGATACAGAAAAGTCATATGTAGGATATTCAGATAATACTATTGGTGATGATGGTAGAAAAACTATTTATGTATCATCATACAATCCATTAAATGAAGAAATAGTATTAGAAGACATAGATGATTCAAAAGAATTAAGTATGATTCAAGATGTACTAGCAAAAATAGATAGTGAAGCTACTGGTAATTAGGAGGAAACAATATGAACGATATAAATGAATTAGAAAGAGAATTAGAATCTCTAAGAGCATTAAGAGATAGATTAAAATCAGTAGATAAAGCAGAAGAATTAAGTGAAAACTCTGCAGATATAAGAGAATATCTAAAAGATGAAATCGATACCATTGATAAAGAACTAAAAGAAATAGAAGAAAAATCAAAACAATTAGTAGAAGAATATGATAAACTAGTAAAACAAATTCAAGAAGAACTTGAAGAAAATGAGAAAAAACTAGAAGATTCTAGATTATATAGTGATGAAGAAATTCTTGAATTAAGAGAAAGAAAAGATAGACAAATCTTAGAATTAAATGAAAGATCTGTAGCAAACCAAAGAACTTATGATGAAATAAAAAAATTAAAAACAGCATTAAAGAGTAAAAAGACTACATTAGAAAAGAGAATCAAGGAATCAGAAGCATTAGGATTATCATATAATGAATATAAAGATGTATATTCTGTATATAGAAGTAGAAAACTAATGGATAGAATTCTAAGTGAAAAAGGTCTAGATGAAATTATTAATAAAGATGCAAAAGATAGAACTAAAGAAGAAAAAGAATTATTAAATAAGACTAAAGAAGAAATATTAAAAGAAATAGCTGACTTTAGAAGAGATAAAGAATATGAAGATTATACAGTATTAGATATAGTTGAAGCATTATATTCATTAGATACAAAATATACTAAAGTAGAAGAACCAAGAAAAACTCAAATTAAAAATACTGATTTAATGGTTATTAGTGAGAATAAACAATTAATACCATATAAAGTAGTAAATCCATTTGTTGAATTAAATAATCTTATCCAACAATTACCAGAAAAAGAAGAAGCACCAAAAGATATGGAAGGTGCTAAAGAAAATGAAAAAGTAGATATAAATGATTTAAAACCTGCAGAAGAAAAAGTAACATTATTTAAAGATAAAGATAGTAGTGAATACTATGTAAGAAAATATGCAGTAGAAAGATTTAAATTAAAATCTGCTGATTTAGGTAATGAAGTAAGAATAAATGGAAGCCTATGCTATAAGATCAGTGAAAGTGATGTAGAAAAGATTAAAGAAAATGCAAATAATGCTTTCTCACCATATATAGCTGATATAAAAGAAATAGAATTAGAAAAGAAAGAAGAAGCTAAAAAAGATGCTGCACCAAGTATACCATTACCACCAATGGATGAACCAAAAGAAGATCTAACAACAGACGATATTAAAGGTGTATTAGATGAAACACTTGGTGAAAATAAAGGTTCTGAGGATACATTAAGTGATAAAGAAAAAGAAGAAATAATAAGACAAATCAATGAAAGTATCGAAGAACAAAAGAGAAAAGCAGCTGCAGAAATAGAAAAGCTTCAAAAAGGATTTGACGAAGAATTAGCAAGAGACAAAGAATTAGAAGAAGCTAAAAAAGCAAGAATGGCAGCTAAAGCAGAAAAAGAAAAATATGAAGCTAAGAATGTAAAAGCAAGTGAAAAGTTTAAAGAAGAATTAAAACAAAATAATATTGTCTATAGAATAGTTCATGCTGTACCAAAATTTGCTAGAAAAGCAATTGATAAATTTAAGGGATTCTTTGATACAGCTTCATCTTCATTAGAAGATCATATTGAATTAGGAAGAGTAAAATAAAGTAGGTAAAACCTACTTTTTTTATTTATAAGTATAAATTATATTATTTGACTTTTTTATAAACACAACATATAATAATTCACACGAGGCGATAATATGAATATGGATTATAATTTATATAAAATATTCTTATATTTATATGAAGAAAAAAGTATATCTAAGACAGCTAGTAAATTATATGTATCACAACCAGCTATTAGTTATAGTTTAAAAGAATTAGAAAACTCTCTAGGATATACATTATTCACTAGAAACTCTAAAGGAATAGAACCTACACTAGAAGCAACAGAATTATATAACTATATAAGAACTGCCTTTAATATATTAAATGATGCAGAAGAACACGTTAAGAATTTAAATAGTTTAAATATAGGAAATATAAAAATAGGAATACCTTCTCATATTGGAGTTCTTACACTAACTGATTATATAGATAGATTTAGAAAAGAATATCCAAATGTTAAATTTAATATAATTTCTAAACCAATGCCAGAAATGATTGAAATGTTAGAAACAAGAAAATTAGATATGATAATAGGAATTCTTCCTATAAAAAGTGAGAAGAAGATAACTAAATTAAATATATTTGATGCAGAAAACTGTTTTGCTTATAATAAAAAAGTTTTACCAGATGTTCATATTAAAAAAGAAGAAGACTTATTAAAATATCCATTAATACTACCAACTAATAGTATTATAAGAAGTAAGTTAGATGATTATATGGAAACAAAAAGTATTAGATTAAATCCATGTATAGAAGTATCTTCTACTGAAGTAGAATTGGAAATGATAAGAAAAGGATTAGGAATTGGATACTTTATAGTAGATTCTATTAATTCATTAATAGATAAAGATGATTATGAGATAATAGAATTTGATAATTTACCAAAGATAAATATTTCACTTATATATATAAATGAATATACTAGTATTGCAGCTAAGAAGTTCATTGAATCAATTAGAAAAAGTTAATCTTTTTCTTTTTTTTTCATAATCTTTATAGAGGTGAACTATGTTTACAAAAGAAATAAATAAAAGAATAAAAATAATATTTTTATTTAGTTTAATACCATTATTATTAATAATAATTAAAGTATTTTATATCCAAGTATTTGATTATAAAAACTTAAAAGAATTTGCTAGTGATCTATGGAGTAGAAACTTAAATATAGAAGGTGATAGGGGAAAGATATTGGATAGAAATGGAGTTGTATTAGCTGATAATCTTACTACTACTTCATTAGTATTAATACCTAATCAAATAAAAGATAAGGATAAAACTACAAAAGAATTATCTAAAATATTAAATGTAAGTTATGATGAAATGAAAAGTCATGTATATAAAAAAACATCTATTGAAAGAGTTCATCCTGAAGGTAGAAGATTAAGTTATGAGATAGCTGAAAAGATAAGTAATTTAAAACTACCAGGAGTATACTTAGTAAAAGAATCTAAAAGGTATTATCCATATAAAGATTTATTATCACATACATTAGGATATGTAGGAATTGATAATCAAGGATTATCTGGTCTTGAATTACAATATGATAACTATCTTAAAGGATCTAATGGAGCCATTAAGTATTTTAGTGATGCTCATGGAAATAATTTGAATAAAACAGAAAAGTATGTTTCTCCTACACCTGGTATGAATATTACTTTAACTATCGATATAAATATACAAAAATCATTAGAAAGAGAAATGAATAATATAGTTGATATGTTTGAACCAGATATGGCTTTAGCCATTGTAGTAGATCCTAAAAGTGGAGAAATATTAGGAATGAGTTCAACACCTGATTTTGATCCGAATAATTATAAGAAATATAATAATGAAACTCTTAATAGAAATCTTCCAATATGGGCATCATTTGAGCCAGGAAGTACCTTTAAAATAGTTACAATGGCTAGTGCAGTAGAAGAAGGTGTAGTAGATATATTTAAAGATCATTTTTATGATACAGGTAAAGTAAATGTAGATGGAAGTATTATTAAATGTTGGAAAGCTGGAGGTCATGGAGATCAAACATATCTAGAAGTACTACAAAACTCCTGTAACCCAGGATTTGTCTCTTTAGGACAAAAACTTGGTAAAGAAAGATTATTTAGTTATATAAATAAATTTGGTTTTGGAGAAAAAACAGGTATTGATTTAAATGGTGAAGGAACAGGTATAGTTTTTCCATTAGAAAGAGTAGGTAATGTAGAACTAGCTACATCTGCTTTTGGACAAGGGCCAAGTGTAACTCCTATCCAACAAGTAATGGCAGTATCTAGTATAGTTAATGGAGGATATTTATATAAACCTTATATAGTAAAAAGTATCTCAGATAATACAAATACAGTAATAAAAGAGAATAATAAAAAACTAAGAAGAAAAGTAATAAGTTCTAATACATCTTCTATTATGAGAATAGCTTTAGAACATGTAGTAGCTAAAGGCGGAGGAAAAAGTGCTTATATAGAAGGATATAGAATAGGAGGTAAAACAGGAACAGCACAGAAACAAGAAAACGGTCATTACTTAGTTAATAACTATATAATGAGTTTTATGGCTGTAGTACCTTCAAATGACCCAGAGGCAGTACTTTATATAGCCATCGATAATCCAAAGCATACAGCTATGTTATCTAGTTATACAACCACACCAATAGCTAGAAGAATGCTTTTAGATATAATTGATTCTCTACATATAGAAAAAAAAGATAATGAACTTCCAAAAGATTTAGAATGGACTGATAAAATAACATATGAAGTACCTAATGTTATAGGTCTATCACTAGAAGAAGCTAAAAAAGCCTTATTTAATTTTCAAATAGAAGTAGAAGGACAAGGAGATACAGTATTTACCCAATCACCTAAAGCTAAAGAAAAAATTGAAGATCAAAGTAAAGTGCGTATATTTTTAAAGTGATTTAATTATTGAAGAGCTTTTACTGTTCATGATATAATTAACATGTATAGTATAAAGATAGAGGTGATTAAATGCATAATGATAAAATACTAGTAGAAATTGCAGCATACTGTGATCCAGAATTATTAAATACTATCAATAGTGCATTAATACAAGCAGATAATCCAGATAGAGTGTACTTCTCAGTTTGCTATCAAAGTGATGATGAAGAGGATTATAAAAAATTAAAAGAAATTAAGAATTGTAAAGTTAAATGGTTAAAACAAAGTGAAGCCAGGGGTTCTTGTTATGCAAGATACTTGTGCCAACAAATGATAGATGATGAAGAATATGTATATCAAATAGATTCCCATATGAGATTTGTTAAACATTGGGATACTAAACTTATAGAAGAGTTACTATCTCTAAACGATCCAAAAGCCATAATAAGCTTTTATCCAGCTGATTGTAATGGAGAAATGATGTTTTATCCTCTAGATGATAAAGCATTTGATAACCCAACTACAGGTGGAATAATGTATGTTACTGGTTTTCGTGAAGAATCACTTCCATTCGTAAGCACTTGTTGCGAATTAGTTGATACTGATGAAAAAAATCATTTAAGAAGTGTACTTATTTCTGCAGGTAACTTCTTTGCTTTTAGTGGTGCTCATAGAGAAGCATTACATGATCCAGAAATGTATTTTTATGGTGATGAATTATGTATGAGTATAAAACTATTTACTCATGGTTGGAATGTATATAATTCCAAACAAGCATATATTTATCATCAATATTGTAGAGCAGATAGAAAATTTCCAAGTGTTAATAATGCAATGAATGTAGAAGAAAACAAATTAGTAGAATTAATACAAAATAAAAATAATAAAGAATATTTATTAAAAGAAAACTATGGTCTCGAAAGAACAATAGATGAATTTGAAAAGTATTCAGGAATAGACTTTGAAAACGAATTACTTTATTTAACTGCCACAACAGGAGAACTTAATAATAAGAAATATATTGGTAAAGTATCATATTTTAGTCAAAGAGAATTTGATAAAAAGAAAACATTAAATAATAATGAAAAAATAGAAGTATTAATTGTAGATCTATTTGGTAATTATAAAAAATGTGTAGAAAGTTGTTTAGAAAGTGCATTATATAAAGATAGAGTTAATATTATAGTAGGATCTATTACTAATAAGAAACCTACTAAAGAAGAGTGCTCTAAAATGCAAATAAAAAAATTTATTTCATTTGGAAAAAATAGTCATTATAGTAAAATACTAAATAAAATTGCTAAAGAATTAGATGATGATTATGTATGTGTAGTTGATTCAAGTGTTAGATTTATGCAAAATTGGGATAAGTATAATTTAGATACTTTAAAAAACTGTGGTAATAAATCAGTATTAACACATTGGTTATTTAAAGCAGATGAAAAAGATAAAGCAACATTCCAATCTTATATAAATATTGAGAAAAGAATAATTGAATTCCAATCATATTTACCATTAATTTCATATGATGATCAAGTAGATTTAACTCATATAACATGTCCATATGAAACAGGAACTATATTTGATGGATTAATATTCTGTAACTCAAATATTTTAAAAGAAATAGAAATTGATCCAAACTTAAGATATGATGAACAAAAAGTATTATATTCATTAAGATTATGGACTAATGGAATAAATATATATATACCTAATGAATCTCATTTTCTTAGAGTAGAGGAAGAAGATGAGTTAAATACAATACCAGAAAACTATAGTACTGTAGCTGCATTATGTGGTATTAAAGATGGTTATTCTAAAACTTTTGCTGCTGGATATAAATATGACATTGGTTATGAAAGACCACTATGGGGATGGTATAAACATATTAATATTAAGTATGATAATAAAAAAGGAGAGATTGTTAAAGAATAATCTCTTTTTTTATTTTTATTAAGCAAAATAAACGAATATATGATAAAATTAGTTAGGTGATACTATGGATGAAACAATAGGAGTAAAGGGTGGCCATAATGATTATAAAAGAGTTATGACTATTACAAAAAAACAAAAAGAAAAATTAAAAAAATATCAAGAAAAAAAAGAATTAAAAGACTTAGAAAAAGAAGTAAAGAAAAAACAAATATATACTTTAATAAAAACATTACCAATAGTATTAGTAGGACAAACATTTAAAGAATTAACTACACCAAAGACTAAAAAAGAAGAAAAATTCATAGTAGAAGATAAAGAAGTATTTTTAGAAGAAAAACCTAAAACTAGAAAAGTAGTTATAGAATTAAAAGATGGTACAAAACAAGTTATTGAAGTACCAATAGATAAAGAAATAATTTCAAAACAAGGAGTAGAATTAAAAGAAATAATTTCTAAAACAAAGTTTGAAGTAGAAGAACCTACAAAAGTAGAAAAACAAGAATTTATACCATTAAAAGAAGAAAAAGAAAAACAAGAAGTTAATAAAGAATTTAATGATTTAACAGAAAATCAAAAAGATAAACTACAAAAACTTCAAGCAAGAAAAATAATAGATGTTTATGAAAGACAATTAAAAGATATTAGATATGAATTAAGAAATCTTATTTTTGAATACAATACATTAGTAGCAGAAGAAGAAAACATAATACAATCAAAAGAAGCAGAAAGAATAATAGATAAATTAAATGAAATTATTAGTAAAATAGAAGTATTAAAAGAAAAAATAAGAATAGATAATCTAGATAAATATGATGATAATTATATATATACATTAGTTGAAGGATACTTAGAGGAATTTAAAGACCAAAAAGTTATAAAAGAAATAAAAGATTCTCCATTATATATATTAATCTCAGAAAAACTAGATGAATTTGATAAAAAGAAAGAAAAATTTAAAGAACAAGTAGAGTCAGAAAAAGAAGAATTTGAAGAAAAAGAAAAGAACTTAGAAGATTTAAAAGAAAAGTATTTAAAAATAGATAAACTTAATAAAGACTTAGATGATTTCTATAGAAAACAAGAACTTTTATTAAAAGAAATGCAAGATAAAATAGATAAAGCAGTAACAGTAACTGAAAAAGTAGAAGTTCAAGTAGAAACAATGAATCTTCAAGCAAGAATGTTACTTAGTAGAATAGCTTTACTAATGCTTTTACCAGGAAAAAGAAGTGCAAAAGCACTTGCTGCTACAGTAGGTATTTATGCAAGTTTAGCTCGTAATATGTTACAACCTAAAACTACTACAAAAACATATAAAGAAATAACAGTATATGATTATACAAGAGATATTGAAAGAAATATTACTAAGATAGAAGATGTAGTAATAGATTTATCAAAATCAAGTAAAGAATTAGATAATATAATTAGTGAGATAAAAAATGAGTTTTCTGATTATATAGGTGTAATCCCTGAATGTGATGAATTACTAAGTAATTTGAAAAAAGTAAAAGATAATTTTAAAGAAAAAGAATATGAATTAGAAAAAATTAAATCTAAACAAGAACAAGAATTAGAAAGAAATAATTCTAAATTACTAACAAGGGGTACTTATCCAATGTAAATAATATGTAAAAGCATTCTAATTTGTCATATTATTTATTTAATTATGATATAATATTTCAAGAGACAAGGAGTGATTTTATGTTACTACTTACTAAAGCAATTTTTGCTATTATGATAGGATTTTTAGCATCAGCTTTCCTTGGATTAATATTAATCCCAATATTAAAAAAATTGCGTGTAGGACAAAAAATTTCAATATTTGTAGGAGAAGCACATAGAAAAAAAGAAGGTACTCCTACTATGGGTGGTTTAATATTTATATTACCAACTATAGCTGCAACATTAGGTCTTATAATAACTGGTAAAATAAGTTATACTTCTAATTTAGGAATAGTTTTATTAGTATTTATAGGTTATGCTTGTATAGGTTTCTTAGATGACTTTTTATCTATTAGAAAAGGTAATAATGAAGGATTAACTACATATCAAAAACTATTTATGCAAGTATTAATTGCATTAGGATTCTTTTATATATATATGAGAAGTGGGGGACAAACTTCATGGGTTGTAGGTACACTTCATATTGATATAGAATTTGGATGGTTATACGGATTAGTAATCTTATTTATATTAGTAGGGGCAAGTAATGCAGTTAACTTAACTGATGGATTAGATGGATTAGCTGGAGGGCTTTCTGCTATTGCATTTATTGCCTTTGCACTTATATCTTTATCAGTAGGATTTGAAGATATTGGTATATTTGAATTAATATTAGTTGGATCTATTGTAGGATTCTTAGTATTTAATACTTATCCAGCTAAAGTAATAATGGGAGATACCGGTTCTCTTGCCTTAGGTGCTGTAATGGGAGCTATTGCAATACTTACTCATAGAGAATTAACATTATTAGTAGTAGCTAGTGTATTTGTTATAGAAACATTAAGTGTTATACTTCAAACATTCTGGGTACAAGTATTCCATAGAAAACTATTCTTAATGACTCCAATACACCATCATTTTGAAAAACTAGGATGGGCTGAAACTGATATAGTTAAATTATTCTGGGTAGTAGGATTAATTCTATCTATGGCAGGAATTATATTTGGAGTATGGGTATAATTTACTTGTAAAAAGAATATATTTATATTAAAATAAAAAACAAGGAGTGATATTATGTTACATGATATATTATTATTAGTAGTAGGATTATTAATTGGTTTAGTAATTGGATTCTTTGTAGCTAGGTTTGTAATGAAAAAATATTTAAAGAAAAACCCACCAATTAATGAAGATATGATTAAAGCATTAATGAGTCAAATGGGAAGAAAACCAAATCAAAAACAAATTAATCAAATGATGAAATCAATGGAGAAATATCAATAGATATTTCTTTTTTTATGTTATAATTTTAATAGGTGGTATAAATGGATCATAATAGTATTATAGATAGAAATACATTTGAAGTATGTGAGTATGCAGAAGATCATAAAGATGTATTTATTTGTGACAAAGCAATAGCTAATGTAGTAGCTCTTCTAAATAAAAAAGGTTATAATACAATTGCTAGTTGTAGTGGTCACTATAAAATAGAATATTATGAATATTTAAAAGAAGATATAAATAAATTAGAAGAATATAAGAATAATAATAAAATAATTATAAAAGAAATAAGAGATAATGACTTTGATTATTGGGAAGAAGTAGATAAAACTATTATGTATATTTTATTCGATAAGATATATGATTTTAATAATCTACCAAAAGGATTTAAAATAGATAATACAAGGGAAAAAACATGTATTGAATATACAATAAATTTCTATGATAAAAATGATAAACATAGAACTATAAAAGATGTAACTAGAGAAATAGAAGAAAAAAGTAAAGAATTAGAAGAATGGGTAAAACAATTATAAATTATTTAAGGAGGTGATTTCATGAAGGATTTTAAAGAAAAACTTAGTCTAGTACCTACAAAACCAGGTAGTTACCAAATGAAGAATAAAGATGGGGTAATTATCTATGTAGGTAAAGCTAAGAATCTTCAAAGAAGATTAAGAAGTTATTTCACAAGAACAGTAACTGGTAAAACTAAAATGTTAGTAGAAGATATAGATGACTTTGAATATATTGTAACAGACTCTGAACTTGAAAGCTTAATACTAGAAATAACTTTAATCAAGAAATATGATCCTAAGTATAATATCCTTCTTAGAGATGATAAATCATATCCATATATTGAATTAACAAATGATAAATATCCCACATTAAAAGTAGTAAGAAATGTAAAAAGAAAGAAAAATAAGAATTACTTATATGGACCATATCCTAATGTAAGTGCCGCTAGAAACATAGTTAATATGATTAATAGAGTATATCCATTAAGAAAATGTGATCCAATTAAGAAAGACTTATGTCTTTACTACCATATAAATGAATGTTTAGGTTATTGTAAAAAATCCATTTCAGAAGAAACAATCGAATCTATGAAAAAAGAAATTATTACTTTCTTAAAAGGAGATGCCTCTTTAATTACTAAAAAGATTAAAGATGAAATGGATAAAGCAAGTTCTAACTTAAATTATGAAAAAGCTTTAGAATTAAAAAAGATGTTAGAAGATATAGATATAATTCTAAATAAACAAAAAATAGATTTAAATAATAATTATAATTTTGACTTAGTAAACTACTATACAGATAATAACTATTTAAGTATAGAAATATTTTTCATAAGAAATGGATTATTATTTGGTAGACACAATGAAATAATTAATTCTTTAGAAGATTCTGATAATGAAGTATTAGAGTATTTAATCAAGTTTTATGACAAATCTTTATTACCTCATGAATTATTAGTACCAAGTTCTTTAGATAAAGAATTATTAAGTAGTTATTTTAATATTAAAGTAACAACTCCTGAACGTGGTAAATTAAAAAGCCTATTAGATTTATGTTTATCTAATGCTAAAGAACAAATATCACTAAAAGAAGAAACTCTAAAGAAAGATGATGATGAAAGATTAAATGCTTTAGAAGAACTAAAAGAATTATTAAATCTTAAAACATTAAGAAGAATGGAATCATTTGATAATTCTCATTTATTTGGTACATTCTATGTAGGTGGTATGGTTGTATTTGATGATTTTCTTCCTAATAAAGATTTATATAGAAAATATAAAATATCGACAGATGTAAAAGATGATTTAAGTGCTATGAAAGAAGTAATCTATAGAAGATATTTTAAAACTATTATGGAAGAATCATATAAACCAGATTTAATTGTAATGGATGGTGGAAAGACTCAAGTAGCAGCGTGTCGTGAAGTGTTAGATTCTTTAAATTTATATATTCCAGTAATAGGATTAGTAAAAGATAAAAAACATAGAACAAGTTATATAATTAATGAAAATTATGATATACTAAATGTAGATAAAGATTCAAAACTATTTTTATTCTTAACAAAGATACAAGAAGAAGTTCATAGATATGCAATTACATATCATAGGAATATTAAATCTAAAGGAGCATTGTCTAGTATTTTAGATGTAGTCCCTGGAATTGGAGAAGTAAGAAAAAAAGAATTATTAAAGAAATTTGGATCTTTAAAGAAAATGAAAAGTGCTACTGCTTTAGAATTATCTACCATAGTAGGAAAAGATGTAGCAGAAAAACTATTTGAATATTTGAAAGAGGTATAATATGAATAATAATAAGGGATTTACTTTAATAGAAATTTTAGCCACAATAGTAATAATTGCAATACTTTCTTTAATAGGTATTACAGCATATACAAGACAACTTGATAATGCTAGACAAAAAGCATATGATACAATGGCACAATCAGCAGCAAATGCAGCAAGTGAATATGCTATGGATCATTTAGGAGTTAAAAAAGTATCATTTACCACATTAGTAAATAATGATTACTTAGAAGATACAATTGATCCAGCTGAAAATAGATTTATGTGTAAGGGAACAGTAGATGTAATACAAAAGATAGAAGAAGAAGCTGATGAAACACAAACAGGAGAAACTAAAAAAGGAATTAATTCATTAGATACATTTGTATATGATGTTACACTATGTTGTTCAAATTATACTTATAAATATCATTTTCCAGGAGGAAAAAAAGAAAAACTAAAATTAACTGAAGAAGATGAAAAATCAGTTTGCCAATAGAATAAGGTGATATAATGTCAAAAATAAAAGTAATGGATGAAGTTTTAGCTAATAAAATATCTGCAGGAGAAGTAGTAGAAAAAACTATGAATGTGGTTAAAGAATTAGTAGAAAACTCCATCGATGCAAATTCAACAGAAATAGAAATAAAACTAATAGATTCAGGTGTAAAAGAAATAGAAGTATCTGATAATGGTATAGGAATGGATCCTGAAGATGCTAAATTAGCATTCTCAAGACATGCTACTTCTAAATTAAAAAGTCTAGATGATTTATTTTATATTGAGTCATTAGGATTTAGAGGAGAGGCACTTCCATCTATCGCATCTGTTTCTAATGTAAGACTAAAAACAAGTAATGGTTCTGTTGGAACATTAATTACCATTAATGGAGGAAAAGATTTAAAAGAAGAAAGATGTGATCTCCAAGTCGGAACCTGTATAACTGTATCTGATTTATTTTATAATACACCAGTAAGATTAAAGTACTTGAAAAACCTTTATACAGAGCTAGCATACATTGTAGAGTATGTTAATAAGATGGCTCTAAGTTATCCTAATATTAAATTTACTTTAATTAATAATGATAAAGTATTATTAAAAACTGATGGTTCAGGAGATTTATTAAAAGTAATATATGAAATTTATGGAGTAGATATTACTAAAAAGATGATTCCTATAGATGGAGAAAATGATGATTACTATATTCATGGATATATATCATATCCAGAAGTAACTAAAGCTAATAGAAATTCTATTACTACATTAGTAAATGGAAGAGTAATTAAAAATAATGAATTAAATAAAGTAATAGTAGATTGTTATCACACATATATTCATAAAGATAGATATCCTGTAATTATCTTAAATATAGATGTAGATCCAATACTAATAGATATTAATATACATCCAACTAAAATGGATATTAAATTCTCTAAAATGGATACTTTAAAAAGCTTAGTAGAAAAACTAATAACTGAGAAGTTAGAAAATATTAATTTAATTCCAGAAGTATCAGTAAGAGATAGTTACTCAGTAAGTGAAGTATCTAGACAAATTCATAAAACTGTAGAAGAAGAACCTAAAGAAACTACCAAGTATGAAGAAATAAAATTAGATTTTGAAGTTAAAGAAGAAAATATAGATGAATCTATAAAAGAAGAATTACCATTTGAAGTGGAAAAAGAACCTAGGGTAAAGAAAATGTATCCAATAGGTGTAGTTATGAAGACTTATATAGTTGCAGAAAATGAAGATGGAATGTACTTAATAGATCAACATGCTGCAGCAGAGCGAATTAACTATGAAAAGATAATGAAACAGATTAAAGAAAAACCTATTATTATAGATTTATTAGTACCTATAAGAATAGAATTAAGAAAAGATGAATTTATTTTAGCTAAAGAAAGATTTAACTTGCTAGAAGAATATGGTTTTTCAATTGATGAGTTTGGAGAAAATACTATTATTATTAGAAGTCATCCTAATTGGATACCAGAAGAAAAATCTGAAGATATAATTAGAAAATTAATAGATATAATTATAGATAAAGGTAAATTTGATTTTGATCAATTTATTTGGAGAATAGCTGCTACTACTGCCTGTCGTATGTCAGTAATGGCTGGAGACTATATTTCTAAAGAAGAAATGGAATGGATTTTAGAAAACATTAGATACTGTGAAAATCCATTTACTTGTCCTCATGGAAGACCATCTATAATTACTTATACTAAGTATGAATTAGAAAAACTATTTAAACGTCAATTAGATTAGAAGTAGAAATACTTCTTTTCTTATGCTATAATATGACCGAGGGGATAATATGGAAGATATTATTGTAATAGTAGGCCCAACAGGTGTTGGTAAAACTAAACTAAGTATTGAACTTGCTAAAAAGTTAGATGCAGAAATTATTAATGGTGATTCTGTAGCTATTTATAAAGATCTTAATATTGGTAGTGCTAAACCTACAATAGAAGAACGAGAAGGTATACCTCATCACTTAATAGACATCAAAGAAGTAACAGATGATTACTCAGTATATGATTACCAAATAGATTGTCGTAAAGCAATAGAAGACATCACATCTCGTAATAAAAGAGTAATCATAGTAGGTGGTACAGGTTTATATATAAAAGCTGCTTTATATGATTATAAATTCACTAAAGGTACTACAAATAATCAATATACTAATTTAACTAATGAAGAAATATTAGATAAGATATCATCATATGATTTATATTTATCTAGTCAGTTAGAAGTAAATAATAGACAAAGATTAGTAAGAGTATTAAATAAATTAGAAAACCAAGAAGTATTTACTAATAATAAAGATAAATTATTATATCCAATAAAAG
>CAMOXZ010000022.1 GCA_946629545.1 uncultured Caryophanales bacterium
ATTAATCCTGAATTCTTAATTATTTTATTAAGATATAAAGCGTCTTTTAAAGGAGTATCTATATCTTTATCTCCCCATATAATTAATGTTTCAGAACTTATAGTTTTATAATATTTTCTTAAATCTTCTTTAATTATATTTTTAAAAGTATTTTTCATAATACTAGGTATATTTAAATAATCAGTAGAGGAGAACTTTAATAAAAGTTTGTTTCTTATATTTACTTGTATACAACTAGGTAATAAATAAGTTAATAGTTTTAATAATTTATAAACTTTAGTCTTTATAAATAATTTTAAATTAAATCTCTTAATACCCGCAACATCTATTAGTATTAATTTATTTACTTTTATTTTATTACTTATTATAGAGGCAATTCTTCCTCCAAAAGAATGAGCTATTATTATAGGATTATTAATATGATTATGTTTTATGAAATGATATATTAATTCACTATAATCATATATAGTTAATTCTTTATTAGGTAGAGGACTATTCCCAAAGAATGGATAATCTATTATATATATTTTATATTTATCTTTTAATAGATTAATTATATTTAAAAATGTTTCTCTAGTATTACCCCAACCAGGTAATATTAATATAGTTTTTTTACTATTTCCATATGTTTCATAATATATTTCTATATCTTTATATTTAAACATTTTCTTCACCTATAGTAGTTTATGAGAAAACCAAAATAGTGTGAAATACTTGTCTTTATAGTAAATGATATAGTATAATTAAATTGTCAGAGAGATACGAACAGGCACATACAAAACCGACTATAATAACGATACGGGAGTTCGGATCAGTTACCCGTGTTGAATGCTCACCTCGTTGTGGGAATCCTAAAGGTAGCGTATGGACACCCACCTGGTCATAAGATTAGGTTTTTATCGTTCGCCCAAGACGGTCTCACTGACTTTTTTTGTTGCATTTTTTTAATGATTATGATATTATAATTCATGCCCGTGAAGGGTTGGTAAGAGGTGATTTGATGTTAATACTACCGATTGTTAATAGAAATCGTATTATGAACGTTGAAATTAAACTTAGAAATGCTAGAAAAATCAGAACTAATGTACTTAGTGAAGAAGCAAGAGAAAGTGACATTATCGTAAATAGAGAAAGATTTTCTAACTCAATATTTAAAAATAGTAGAGCAGATAATGCACCAACAGATTTCATTAGAGCTAAATCTTTGCTTTATCCAAGAAACTTCTTAGTAACTACAAAACAAAAAACTAATTCTAAATATTATGATGTATATGAGGTAAGTCAACCTCCTAGAAAAGTAAATGATTCATTAGATAAGTTATATGGAAAAGCAATTACTGATTTAAGAAAAGAAATCCCTGGAGTTAAGAATAGAGGAAGATATGTATCTTTTGAAAAACTAGGTATGAATGATTACTTAACAGATGAAAAAATAGAAAAACTACAAGAAATAGTAAAAGAAGAAAGAGATCAATCAAAGTGGCCAGAAATGTTTGAAAGAGAAGGTATTGCTGATATAGGTAATACACTAGACTTTATTAATAATTTTGAATGTACAGTAGTAAGTGATACTACTATTCCAGAAACAAGTATGCAAGATACATTAAAATCATTAGAAATTATTAATACAAGAGATTATAGACAATTAAATAAGTATTATACAATGGCTAAAAGAAATGCTGACATATATACAAAAATATCTTATATTAATAAAATAATGTATGATAAACCACTAACTTTAATTCAATCAGAAAAACAAAAACAATTAGTTAAGAAACCAAACGAAGTATATAAACCAACAGATACAGAAAAACTAATTAGTTTATTAAGTGGTGTATACGATGAAAAATCAGCTTAAGTTTTCTAGATTAGAAAAAGTAATAGGTTCAGATAACGTAAATGATTTATCTAAGAAAAGTGTTTTAGTATTAGGAGTAGGTGGAGTCGGTGGTCATACCGTCGAAGCTCTTGCTAGAAGTAATATAGGAACACTAATCTTAGTAGATTATGATAAAGTAGAAGAATCTAATATAAATAGACAAATAATAGCTCTAAATTCTACTATAGGTAAATCTAAAGTAGATGTATTAGAAGAAAGAATTAAAGATATAAATAGTGGTTGTAAAGTAATAAAAATAGATAAGTTTATAGATGATAATAATTATCTAGAATTATTTGATAATAATATTGATTACTTTGTAGATGCATGTGATACAGTATTAGTAAAAAAATTAGTAATAAAAGAATGTTTAAAAAGAAATATTCCTTTTATTAGCTCTATGGGTACAGGAAATAAATTAGATCCAAGTAAATTAGAAATAATAGACATAAGAAAGACTGTTAATGATCCTTTAGCAAGACTATTAAGAAAGTTTGTTAAAGATGAAAGAATTAATAAAAAGGTTATGGTATTATCTTCAAAAGAACTCCCTATAAAAACCGGTGAAAGAACACCAGGATCTACAGCATTTGTACCAAGTAGTGCAGGACTTCTAATTGCTAGTTATATAGTAAGAAGTTTTATAGATAAATAAAAAGAACTGATTTTCAGTTCTTTTTTATTATAATTTTCTATATAATCCAATTACTTTACCTAGAATTGTACATTCTTTTAATATAATTGGTTCCATTGTATCATTTTCAGGTTGTAGTCTAAAGTAACCATCTTCTTTATAGAATGTTTTAACAGTAGCTTCATTGTTTTCATTCATTGCAACAACTGTTTCACCATTTCTAGCAGTATTTCTTCTTTCTACTATTAATATATCTCCATCATAGATACCAACATTGATCATTGATTCACCACTAACAGTTAAAGTAAATACTTCATTCTTATTAGCAATCAAATTAGCTGGTAGAGAAAACATCTCTTCAGGATTTTCAATAGCCTCTATTGGAGTACCAGCAGTTACTTTTCCAAGTAGTGGAACTTCTACAACACTATCATCTTGTTCCAAGTACTCATTAGGTACTAATATTTCTAATGTTCTATTTTTATTATCGTCTTTTTTAATATATCCTTTTTCTTCCAACTTCTTTAAATGAAAATGAATTGTAGCAGGACTTGATAAGTGAGCTGCTTCACCAATTTCTCTAACAGTAGGTGGATATCCATTCTTAGCAATTAATTTCTTTAATATTTGTAATATAACATTTTGTTTATCTGTAAGTTTCTCCATAATATCACTCCTTTGATAATTCAATCTTAACACACAAAATGTCAAATGTCAAACAAATGTTTTAATTTTATATTGACACGAACAAATATTCGTAGTAAGATTAATTTATCAAAAGAAAGGAGTGGTTTTTATGAAGAAGATTATTAAGAAAGGAATTATTATTATAGGTATATATGCTATATTTGCAGCATATTTACTAATGGCATCAGATAGAATTGAACGATTAGATAAAAATGATGACCTCGAAAAAGTAAATGTTTCATTAAAGTTTAGTGAATAATAACTTTTTATGGTATACTAAATGCAGGTGATAAAAATGAAAAAGATTATCTTAGTAGATGGTAATAACTTATTATTTAGAAGTTTTTATGCAACTGCATACCAAGGGGTAATAATGAAAAATTCTAAAGGTTTTCCTACAAATGCCCTTTATGGATTCATTAATATGATGAATAAGATTATTAGTGAAGAAAATCCTAATTATATATTAGTTGCATTTGATAAAGGTAAAACCTTTAGACATGATAAGTATGCTGATTATAAAGCTGGTAGAATGGCTATGCCTGATGAATTAAAACTTCAATTTCCTAAAGCTAAAGAAGTATTAGACACAATGGGTATTAAATACTTTGAAATAGAAAATTATGAAGCAGATGATATAATCGGTACTTTATCTAGAATAGTTGATGAAGAAGATGAATTTATTGGAACTATCATTAGTAGTGATAAAGATTTACTTCAATTAATAAGTGATGAAGTAACTGTTAAATTATTAAAACAATCTGGTCATATAATGATGACTAAAGAAGAATTTAGAAAAACTTATGGAACAGATCCAATTAGAATGATAGATTTAAAAGCACTTATGGGAGACCCATCAGATAATATACCTGGTGTTAAAGGTATAGGTGAAAAGACTGCTATGAATCTAATATCTAAATATGGTAGTCTAGATGGAGTTTATGAACACATTGATGAGATTTCTGGTAAGACTAAAGAAAAACTATTAGAAGATAAAGAAAATGCTTATAAAAGTTTTGATATCGCCACAATATATAGAGAAGTACCATTAGGGTTTGGTTTAGATGATTGTAAGTATAATGGATATAAACCAGAAGAATTTAAGAAAGAATTAGAAGAATTAGAATTCTATTCACTATTAAAGAAATTAGATTTTACTGGTACTACTGTAAAAGAAGAAGAGAAGAAAGAAGAAAAAATAAATATAAAAGACATATCTAGTTTTAAAGAAAAAGAGTTTTCTTTCTACTTAGAAACTAGAGGAGAAGTTTACTCTAAAAGTGAAATCTTAGGAGTAGGTATCTATGATGGAGATGCTGGTTACTTTATTTCTAAAGATGAATTAGTAAACTATAAAGAATTATTTTCTAGTAAAATAGAAAAATATACATATGACTTAAAGAAGAATATTGTTGTATTAAATAACTTAGGTATTAAGATAAATAATTGTACATTTGATACTATGATAGGAACATATCTATTAGACTATATAGTAAAAGATGATATAAGTTTCGTAGCTAGAAGCTTTGAATATGAAATACCTGATTATGAAACTCTATATGGTACTGAAAAACGTCCTAAAGAAATAGAAGAAGAATATTTAAAAGAAATATGTATAAAGAAAGCTAAGTTTATATACGAAACAAGAGAAACTATATTAAATAAACTAACATCTGAAGAAGAATTAGATTTGTTCAATAATATAGAAATGCCACTTACTTCTGTACTTGCCGATATGGAAATAACTGGTATAAAAGTTGATTGTAACTACTTGTCTAATGTAGAAAAAGAATTAGAAGAAAAAATGGAAGTACTTGAAAAAGATATTTATAAAGATGCTAATCAAGAATTTAATATTATGTCACCAGCACAACTTTCAAAAGTATTATTTGAAGATTTAGCTATTAAATATCCTAAGAGAGTAAAAGATAATAAGTATTCCACAAGTAAAGATATTTTAGATAAGATTATTAATGTTCATCCAATAGTATCTAAAATACTAGAATATAGAACGCTAGCTAAATTATATACAAACTATGCAGTAGGATTAAAAGAAGAAGTAAGAGAAGATGGAAGAATTCATACAATATTCACACAAACTCTAACTCGTACTGGAAGACTTTCTAGTATTAGTCCTAATCTTCAAAATATACCTGCAAGAAGTGAATACTCTAAGTTAATTAGAAAAGCATTTGTTCCAGATGAAGATAGTGTTTTACTTTCAAGTGATTACTCACAAGTCGAACTAAGAGTATTTGCTTCTATGTCTCATGTTAAAAACTTAATAGAAGCATTTAAAGAAGATAAAGATATTCATGCTAAAACAGCATCTGATATCTTTCATGTACCACTAGAAGAAGTAACTAAAGATCAAAGAAGAAATGCTAAAGCAGTTAACTTCGGAATACTTTATGGTATTAGTAGTTTTGGATTATCAGAAGACTTAGGTATTGATATAAATACTGCTAAGAACTTTATTGATAATTACTTAGAAACATATCCAGAAATATCTGAATATATGGAATCTAAAAAAGCTGAAGCATATAAATATGGTTATGTAAAAACTCTTATGAATAGAAAAAGAGTTATTGAAGAATTAAATAATAAGAATTATTTAATAAGAAGTAGTGGAGAAAGAATGGCTCTTAATACTCCTATTCAAGGAACTGCTGCTGACATCTTAAAGAAAGCAATGGTTGAAATATTTGATGAGTTTAATAAACGTGGATTAAAAAGTAAAATGTTAATCCAAGTACACGATGAATTAGTATTCAATGTATTAAATTCTGAACTTGCTGAAGTTAAAGAAATAGTAAGAGATATAATGGAAAATACATTTAAATTAGAAGTACCATTAAAAGTAGATATAGAATATGGTACTAACTGGTATGAAGCAAAGTAGGTGATATTATGCCTGAAAAACCAGAAGTCATTACTGTAGTAAATAATTTAAAGAATAGAATCATTGGTAAAAAAATAGTAGGTTGTAATATCTACTGGGATAATATAATAGCTTATCCCACAACTAATGAATTTAAAAAAGAAATAATTAATCAAAAGATTAATGATATTACTACTCGTGGTAAGTTTATAGTTATTAGTTTAGATGATTATTCATTACTAATACATCTTAGAATGGAAGGTAAATTCTTCTTTAGAACTAAGAATGATCCAATAGTTAAACATGAACATGTAGAATTAATATTTGATGATAATACTAGTTTTAGATATCATGATGTTAGAAAATTTGGAAAGATGTACTTAATTCCTATAGAAGATACTTATAAAGTAAAACCATTAAATGAATTGGGTCTTGAATATGATGATAAGAATTTAACTAAAGATTATTTATATAATAAGATTCATAATAAGAATCTGCCTATAAAAACAGTACTCCTAGATCAAAGTATAATTACTGGTATTGGTAATATCTATGATGATGAAGTATTATTCTTAAGTGGTATTAATCCTAATAGAAAAGCATCAAGTATTACTTTAGATGAATGTAATAGTATTATTAAGAATACTAAGAAAGTACTAGATAAAGCTATTACTTTAGGAGGTACTACAATTAAATCTTTCACATCTAGTGAAGGAGTACATGGACTATTTCAAAATGAATTATTAGTCCATGGCAAAAGTGGACAAAACTGTCCTAATTGTGGAACTATAATTAAAAAAACTAGGATAGGTGGAAGAGGAACATCTTACTGTGAAAAATGTCAAAAAGAATAGTAAAAACTATTCTTTTTTATTGTAATATAATGATTTACATAGTATAATATAAGTGTATTAATTAACTCGCCAAGCGTTAATATGACAATTCGGGACGCTAAGGTTTGTTTACTTAGGGCGAGGAGTAAACTTGCATGCTGCGGGATATCCCTTTCAATAGGATGAAGGGGGTATCCCGTTTTTTTGTTTTAAGGAGGTGATTAATATATGTAATGCAAATACCTAATTAATACAAAATAAGAAAATTGGAGGGTTAAAAATGAAAAACGAAATAATAATATTTGAAAATCAAGGAATTAAATTAGAAGTAAATATGAAAGATGAGACTGTATGGTTAACACTAGATCAAATGGCTAAACTATTTGATAGAGATAAGTCAGTTATATCAAGACATATTAAGAATGCAATGAGTGAAGAGTTAGATAATTCAGTTGTTGCAAATTTTGCAACAACTGCAAAAGATGGTAAAACATATCAAGTAGAACATTATAACCTAGATATGATAATTAGTGTAGGTTATCGTGTTAAGTCACAGAATGGTATTATATTTAGAAAATGGGCGACTAGCGTCTTAAAAGAACATTTATTAAAAGGATACACTATTAATCAAAAAAGATTAGAATATTTAGAAAAGACAGTTCAATTAATAGATATAGCTACTCGCGCTAATGATAGACTAGAAGGTAATGATGCTAAAGAAGTATTAAAAGTAATTGGTAATTATTCTAAAGCATTGGAGTTATTAGATGATTATGATCATAGATGTATTAATAAACCTAAAGGTATTAATAGTGATATTAAGATAAGTTATGATGAATGTATGAGTATTATATCTATGTTGAGATTTAATGAAGAAAGTGATATTTTTGCTATAGAAAGAAATAGAGGATTAGAATCAATTATAAATAATATTTACCAAACTTTTGATAATATTGATGTATATAAAAGCATAGAAGAAAAAGCATCAAACTTCTTATATATGATTATAAAGAATCATGTGTTTATAGATGGTAATAAAAGAATAGCTGCAACTTTATTTATCTATTTTCTTCATTCATATGATATTCTTTATAGAAATGATAAACAAGTAATTGACAATAACACACTAGCTGCTTTAACTTTATTAATAGCTGAATCTAATCCTAAAGAAAAGGAAATAATAATTGACTTAGTTCAAAACTTCTTAATATAAAAATAAAAATAGTAGTTTTAAAACTACTTTTTTTGTTGTATAATGAAAGAGAATAGGGTTGGTAAGTATGAAGAAGACTAAAATTATATGTAGTATTGGTCCAGCTAGTAATAACGTAGAAGTTATGAAGAAAATGGCATTAAAAGGTATGAATTGTGTTCGTATCAATCTTTCGCATGCAACAGAAGAAAGTGCATTGACTGTAATTTCAAATGTGCGTGAAGTTAGAAAACAAACAAACTTACCAATAGCCGTTATGTATGATACAAAAGGACCTGAATTCAGAACATTAGAATTCATGGAAGGTGGAGTAGAATTACGTGCCGGTGAATTAATAAAGATGACTAAGAAACAAGTTCTTGGAAATAATATGCAATTTAGTGTTAACCATCCTGAAGCTATAGATAAAATTAAAATAGGTGATAAAGTATTAGTAGATAATGCTTTACTTGAATTAGAAGTAGTAAATAAAAATGATGAAGAATTATTATTAAAAGCTATAAACGATGGAGAAATAAAAAACCATAAAACAATAAATGTACCTGGAGTAGATCTAAATCTACCATTTATTAGTGATACAGATTATAAAGATATAGTATTTGCTTCTACTCATTCATGTGATTATATATCATTATCTTTCGTTAACTGTAAGGAAGATGTATTAAAAGTTAGAGAAATAATTGAATCAGTAGGTGGAGATGCTAAGATAATCTCTAAAATTGAAAGTCAAAAAGGTATTGATAATATAGATGAAATAATAGAAGCAAGTGATGGTATTATGGTAGCTCGTGGTGATCTAGGTGTAGAAGTAGCTATGGAAAAATTACCAATGCTTCAAAAAGACATAATTAAAAAATGTAGAGAACAAGGAAAATTTGCAATAGTAGCTACAGAAATGCTAGCATCTATGTACACATCACCTCGTCCAACTCGTGCAGAAGTAACAGATATTGCTAATGCAGTACTTGATGGAACTGATTGTGTAATGTTATCTGGTGAAACTACAATAGGAAAGTTCCCAGTAGATGCAGTAGAATATATGAGTAAAATATGTGAAGAAGCAGAAGCTAATATAGATTATACAAATCACATGGTCTATAAAAAGAAAATAAAAATAACTGATACAATAGCTAGATTAGTAGTAGATGCAGTAGAGTATGATAATATTAAATTAATTGTAACTCCTACAATGACTGGATATACTGCAAGAAAGATAAGTAATTTAAGACCAAATTGTCCTATACTTGCATGTTGTCCTACATCTCATATAGCTGAGAAAGTATCACTTAACTTTGGAGTTAAATCAGTAATAGTAGAGTTATATGATGATTTAGATGAAATGCTTGAACAAATAAAAGGTATAGCAGTTAGAGAATTTAATCTACAAGAACATGACTTAATAGTAATAACTGGTGGATTTCCACTAGGAAGAACTAGAACCACAAACAATATAAGAATAGTAGAAGTATAAAAAAAGAATTACTTTTTAGTAATTCTTTTATTTTGTAAATAATAATCATATAGTTTTTGTACATTATTTTCTAAATAATAGTAGTGGAATATATATGGTATAAATAAACATAGTAATAAAGCAAATAATATAAATACTAATATATTTTGAGTTAACAGAAATCCTACAAAGAATACTGTCATAGCTATTCCTACAAAGAAAGTAACTATTAAATGAACTAATCTTTCATGTTGAAAAAATATAATATAATTAATATCTATTCTTTCAGTTCCTTCATCAAGACTTTTTATATAGTCATGTAATTTCATTTTCATAGTTTATCTCCTAAACCACTATTATCAAAATCATCATTCATTAAGATTTCATGGATTTCTTCTTCTTTAGTATCTAGGAATACTTCTTCAATTCTATCTACACGACATTTTTCTGCTCTAAGTATAGCCTCAACTTTATCCACAGCTTCATCTAATTTATCATTAACTACTACATAGTTATATTTAGAAACATCATTGATTTCAATATAAGCTTTATGGAATCTTTTCATAATCTTCTCATTAGTTTCAGTTCCACGATTCTTTAATCTTCTAACTAATTCTTTTAGAGAAGGTGGCATGATAAATATAAATATTGATTCAGGTACTAATTTCTTAATATTAGACGCTCCTTCAATCTCAATAATTAATATAACATCAATTCCTCGATCTAGTTTTTCTTTAATATATTTTTTAGGAGTACCATAATAATTACCAGCATAATTAGTATATTCTAAGAAGAATCCTTCTTCTATTTTCTTTTCAAATTCTTCTTTACTTAAGTAGTAGTAATCAACTCCTTCTTTTTCACCCTCACGAGGTTCTCTAGAAGTAGCAGATACTGATACCCAAAGGTTATCACCATTTCTTTTTATTAACTCTTTAACTACAGTATCTTTTCCTGCACCACTAGGTGCACTTATTACTATTAATTGTCCTGACTTTTTACTCTTTATCATTTGTACCTCCAATATATATTAGTTTTTGTTCTTCTTTTTTTATAGATTTATTTTTTAAATTATAAATATTAGTAGTTTCTAACTCAAACTCTAACATAGGATCTTTATCCCTAGTAATCTTACTAATTATAGGAATATCTATATCTTTTTTTACTTTATTCAAATAACTTTTACCAGTATCATTGAAACCTAGTATTCTAATATAACTTATATCTTTGAGCATGTTAGCTTTCTCTTTAGTAAAATTACATAATATATGAAGTAACATTCTAGTAATTTTATTATAAGTATATCTTTTACTTTTAACTAAACTAATTAATTCAGAATAACTATTAGCTTCATTTATTTTTTTCTTTAATAATTTATCTATTCCTTCTTCTACAGTATGGTATATAGATAAATCTTTCTCAGTCATAATTTTATATTTTAATATATCAAAGTAATCTTCTATAAAATGTAAATCAGTATAATAACTAATAGTATCTTTAGGTATTTGTTTACTTATATCTAAATTATTCTTTAGAGCTTCTCTAATAGAAGTAGCAGAACTAATTTCATCGTTTAGATCTAAATTATGATAAGAATTAGTTCTTTTAATAGTTTCATATTTAATTTTATAATTATTTTTAATAATAGTTTTTATATAACTAATACCTAATAAATCATTAGGTTCATCTATTTTCTTATTAGTTAAATCTTTTAGAGCTAAACTTAAAGCAGTAGGGTAATTATTACCCATCTTAGAATATATTTTAACTAGTCTTTCAAATTCAGGATTATTAATTTGTGTATTGGCTATTAAATATAAGGAATCGACACTATTGGATTCACTTCCAAATATAACTTTTTCACAACCAAGTTTTTCAAGTAATGTAACAGCTCCATAAGCAAAGTAATCAGCAGACTGTGTAGCAAATGGATAAGGTAATTCAATTACTAAGTCTATACCATGTTTTAAAGCTATTTCTGTACGTTTCCATTTATCAATGATAGAAACGTCACCTCTTTCAGTAAAATTACCTGTCATTACTAATACAATAGAATAATCTGGGTATTTTTCTTTTATTTTATTTATATGATACAAATGACCATTATGAAAAGGATTATATTCAGCAATAATACCAATTGATTTCATAGTATCCCTCATTTCTTTGACTGTATTTTAACATAAATCACATATTTATACAATTGGAATAAATACAAACTATTAAGAATATTATAATGTAAAGTATTACTAAAATACTGTAAATATATAAAATATAGTGTAAATCTATGATATAATTTTGTAAACGGAGTGATAGTATGAAAGTTATCATTGTTGCAGGAGGTACTGGTGGACATATCTATCCAGCTATCGCGATTATGAATAAAATTAAAGAAAAAGAACCTAATAGTAAGTTTTTATACATAGGTACTAGTGATAGAATGGAAAAAGATATTATACCTAAACTAGGTATTGATTTCGTTGGTATTGAAATGAGTGGATTATCAAGAAAGAATATCTTCAAGAATGGTACTGTCTTAAGAAAATTCTTTAGAGCTGTTAAGAAAGCTGAAACTGAAATCAAAAAGTTTAAACCTGATATAGTTATAGGTGCTGGTGGTTATATAACTGCTCCTGTCTTATATGCTGCTCATAAATTAAAAGTTCCTACTTTAATTCATGAACAAAATTCTATCCCAGGTATGTCTAATAAATTTATTGGTAACTTTGCAGATAAAATCTGTGTATCACTTCCAAATAGTTTAAACTTATTTCCTAAAAAGAAAACTGTTTATACAGGAAATCCTAGAAGTGAGGAAATAATAAGTGTTAGAAAGAAAAGTAAAAAGACATTAGGCTTTGATGAAAATAAAAAGTTAGTTGTTTTTGTTATGGGTAGTCTTGGAAGTACTACTATGACAGAAAAACTAAAAGAATTAATTCCTATGTTTAGAGATAAAGCATACCAAGTATTAGTTATTACTGGTAAGAATTATTATGATAATTATGTAGATATAGAATTAAGTGATAATGTTAAAGTAGTTCCATTTATGGAAGACTTAATTAACTTATTAAAAGATAGTGATTTGATAGTGTCACGTGCTGGTGCTTCAACAATTGCAGAGATTACAGCTATTGGTTTACCTGCTATTTTAGTACCAAGCCCATATGTTACTAATAATCACCAATATAAAAATGCTAAAGAATTAGAAGATAATGGAGCTTGTAAGATTATTGAAGAAAAAGACTTTACTGCTACTAAAGTAATTAGCGAAATAGATAAAATCTTCGATAATAAAACTTCATATGATGAAATGGTTGAAAATAGTAAGAAATTAGGTATTACTGACTCTGCTACTAGAATCTATGAAGAAGCTAGAAAGATAATAGGGTGATATTATGTTAAAAGAACTTGAAGAGTTAAATATAGGTAAAATAGATACTAATGTTTCCCTAAAGAAATGTACTACTTATAGAGTAGGTGGTAATGCTAAGTTTATAGCTTATCCAAAAGATGTTAATTCTTTAGTAAAACTAATTAAGTATTTAAAGAATAAAAATATTAAATATAAAATACTAGGTAATGGATCTAATCTATTATTTAGTGAAAAAGAATATGATGGAGTATTAATTAAACTATCTGAGTTTGATTATTTAGAGTTTATTGGTAAAACTAAATTAAGAGTAGGTGCAGGATATAACTTAATTAAACTTAGTTTAGTTACAGCTAAAAAAGGCCTTACTGGACTTGAATTTGCTTCAGGTATTCCAGGTACTGTAGGTGGCAGTGTATTTATGAATGCTGGTGCCTATAAAAGTGATATGGGTTATGTTGTGGAAAGTGTTAAAGTTTTAACTCCAGATGAAAGGATAATTAATCTAGAAAATAAAGAAATGGATTTCCATTATAGAACATCATTCTTAAAGAAACATCCAGAATATATTTGCCTAGAAGTAGTAATTAAACTACAAAAAGGTAAAAAAGAAGCAATAGAAGCATTAATTAAAGATAGACGTGAAAGAAGATTAATTTCTCAACCTCTAGAATATCCTAGTGCTGGTAGTGTATTTAGAAATCCTGAAGATGACTTTGCAGGTAGATTAATAGAAGAGTCAGGACTAAAAGGAGAAAAACATGGTGGAGCTATGATTAGTTCTAAACATGCTAACTTCATAGTTAATTATAAAAATGCTAAAGCAGATGATATTAAATACTTAATAGAACTTGCACATGATAAAGTAAAAGAAAATTATGATATAGATCTTAAAATAGAACAAGAATTTGTTAATTGGGAGTAATTATGCCAAAAAAGATAGTTAAAAAAAGAAAGATAAAATTATTAAATTTCTTAATATTTTTACTAGTACTTTCTGTACTATCTTTTTCTGTTTATTTTATACTTCAAATTAGAGTTAAAAACTTAATAGTAACAGGTACTAATTATATAGAAGATGATACTATATTAGAACTTGCTAAAGTAAAAGATTATCCTAAGTTCTTATTAACTACTAATTATACTGTTAGAAAGAATCTAGAAAAATATCCATATATTAAAAGTGCTAAACTTATAAAGAAATGGCCATTAACTTTTGAAATTAAAGTAGAGGAAGCAAGATCATTATTCTATAATACTAATAATAATAGTTATGTTTTAGATAATAAAGAGAATATTAAAGAAGTTAAATCAGAATATAATTTTAGAGTACCTAGATTATTAAACTATGTGCCTGATAAGAAATATAAATCATTTGTTGAAAACATGGGTAAAGTAAATGATGATGTAATATCTAAAATAAGTGATATTGAGTATCAACCAAATGATTATGATAAAGATAGATTCTTACTATATATGGATGATGGTAATATGGTATATCTTACATTAACTAAGTTTAAAATGATAAATCATTATAATGAAGTTTTAAGACAATTAGAAAATCATAAAGGAATACTTTATTTAGATAATGGTAATCACTTTAAGATAATGGAATAAAGAAAAAGTTGATTTTTCTTTATTTTTTTTGTCATACATAGTATAATTAATTATGAGTATAGGAGGATTGTATGGGAGATATTTATACAGGTATTGACTTAGGTACAGACAGTATAAAAGTAGTTGTAACTGAAAAAGTTAATGATAAATTTCAAGTATTAGCTTCTATTAGTAGTCCTTCTAATGGTATTAAAAATGGATATATAGAAGATACTAAATTAGCTATTAATAGTGTTAAACAAGCTATGAAAAAACTTAATGAACAATTAGGTATTAAAATAACTAAAGTAGTAGCATGCATTCCACCAGCTAATGCTAGAATGGATATTGTATTAGGTACTACTAATATATTTGATTATAATGAAATTACTGGTATAGATATTAGTAATGTATTACTAGATGCATTAAAAGGTATAGACTTTCATAATGAAGAACTAGTAACAGCAATGCCTATTAGTTTTACTGTTGATGGGCAAGGTAATATAAAAGATCCTAAAGGTATGAAAGGTAGTGTACTTGAAAGTAGAGTAGTAATATCTTTAGTACCAAAAGAACCACTATATAGAATACTAGAAGTATTAAAATTAAGTGGAATAGAAACAATTGATATTTCATTTACATCAGTAGGTGATTACTATACTATTAAGAATAGAAAATATGATGATTTAGTAGGAGCTATTATTAATATAGGAGAAGATTCTACTAATATTAGCGTATTTAACAAAGGTATACAAATAAAGAATTCTACATTAAAAGTAGGAAGCAGCTATGTGGATAAAGATTTAACATATGCTTTTAAAACAAATATAAAAGAATCACGTAGAATAAAAGAAAACTTTGCGGTAGCCTTAGCAAGTTACGCAGATTCTAATGATATGATAGAAATAGAATTAGATAAAGATAATATAAAAGAGATTAATCAAGTTAACGTATCTAAAGTAGTAGAAGCAAGATTAAGAGAAATATTAAAACTTGCTAAAAATGAGATAAAAAACTTAACAAATAGAGAAATACGTTATATAATT
>CAMOXZ010000023.1 GCA_946629545.1 uncultured Caryophanales bacterium
TATCTTGAATACTAAAGAATGATGCTTTACCCATTTTTCTAATAAACATAATTCTTCCTGCTACTTTAGCAGTATCAGTCATATTTTCAAATGCATCATGGTCTACATCTATATATTTATCTTTAATATCTTTAGCAAAATCTTCTCTATCATATCTTTGACCAAAAGCATCTAGACCTAATTCTACTAATCTATCTCTTTTTTCTCTTCTAACTAATTCTTGTTCACTAAAATCTCTCATAATTACCTCCTAATCTTCTCTAACTACCATTGTATGAGCTATCCTATCATGAATAGTTCTTCCTTCTTTTGTAGTTAACATTATCAATGAAATAAACATTATAATATATTGAATCATTGATACAGCAACAGATACTCCCATAAATACATTTTTAGAAGTAAATGTTATTAAAGCAAAATTAATTATATTAACTAATATCATATTAGCAATTAATGCTCTAAATATCATTTGATTCATAGTCAAATCTCCATCTTTAGAAACTACCTTTATTCTCATTATCATTTTACCTAGAGTTTGTCCTTTATTATATAGTTGTAAAACTACAAAATATAACACATCAATAATAATAGTAATAAATGTCATTATTCCAGTAGTTCTATTTAAACTATAATAAACACTACCATATCTTTGAACATATTCTTCTGTAGATATTTCACCATTTTGATATTTTTCCATTATTTCAGTTGATTCTTTATCAATTGTCTCAGTCTTCTTAGCATCAATAAATGGTGATGATATTAAACTAACTAATATAACAACAATTAAATAATCAATCACATAAGCAAATAGTCTTTTAATAAAAGAACCTTTTTTTAATTCTCTATCCATAACTTACCCTCCTTAAATTCCTTCAACAAACAAATTATATCATGAATATTAGTAGTTTTATAGACCTTATTTTTTAATTCATTTGATGATTTTATTCCTTTGAAGTACCAACCTATATGATTTCTTATCTCTAAACAAGCTAATTTTTCATTTTTTAAACTCTCTAAGTACTCTAAATGTTTTAAACACATATCTATTCTATCTTCAACAGTAACAGTAATTATATCCTTACCATCTAAATAATTAATACAGTTTTTAATAAGCCATGGATTACCAAGTACACCACGCCCTATCATTACTGCATCACATCCTGTCTCATCAAGCATTCTTTTAGCATCCATAGGACTTTTAACATCACCATTACCAATAACTGGAATAGAAACAGCTTCTTTCACAGATTTAATTATACTCCAGTCAGCTTTACCACTATATCCTTGACTTCTAGTTCTAGGATGAACACATATAGCACTAGCACCTGCTTTTTCTATTATCTTAGCAACTTCTACTGCATTTATATGCTTATTATCCCAACCACTTCTAATTTTAACTGTAACTGGTATTGGAACAGCTTTAACAACACTAGATACAATATCATATATTTTATCTACGTCTTTTAAAAGGGCACTACCAGCTTGAGCTCTAACTGCTACTTTAGGAACAGGACAACCCATATTAATATCTATAATATCAGGTTTCATATTTTCATAAATGTATTTAGCTGCTTCTACAAATGATTCTTTATCAGAACCAAATATTTGTTGAGCTAAAGGTCTTTCAACGTCTTCCATATAAAGCATATTTATAGTCTTTTTATTATTAAAAGTAATTGCTTTATCACTAACCATCTCAGCATATATTAATCCACAACCCATTTCTTTACATATTTTTCTATATGCAGAATTACAGATACCAGCCATAGGAGCTAATACTATTTGATTTTTAATTTTAACATTTCCTATATTCCATTCCATAATTATCCCTTTTCTTTGACGTAGATATTATAAAACGAATTTTATATTTTTACAAGAAAAAGAAAACACACTATTTTTGTGTGTTGTTTTTCTTTTTTGTTTTTTCATGTGCAGCTCTAGCCTTCATTCTAATATCATCTGCTTCATCATAATATTTATCAATCAAATAATCTAATTGATCATCGCGTTCCATAACATCATATTCAGCTTCATCATACATAATTGGACTCATAGCAATTTTTTCTACTTCATCACCATATTCAGGATAAACATCACGTAATGTATTCTCTATTATATCCTTTATTAGTTTATACCTTATTCTAAATTTTTGTGTTGGTAAACCAGTTACATCACTTATAAACTTTTCTTCTGCTATTGTAACAATAGGAATTCTTTCTTCACATATAATTGATAAGCATTCCATAGCATCTTCTTCTTGAAATATAGGATATTCTTTTAACATCTCATAATATTTTCTTAATGTATTTGGTCTAACCCCATAATCTGCAGATAAAACTGCAATAATCTCTTCTATACTCATATATATAAATTACCCCCTAACAAATATGCAATATATTATACATTTATTTATTAAACAAGTCAATTCGAGCATAAAAAAAGGATTTAAAAATCCTTTTATTTTTTCTTTTTTAATAAGTCTCTAATTTCTTCAAGTAATATAGTCTCATCAGATTTAACAACTGCAGGTGTTTCTTCTGTTTTCTTTTTCTTACCAGCTTCTACAATACCATTTACTATTTTTAATAACATAAATAGTACTAAAGCCATAATTAAGAAATTAATAACAGCAGTTATAAAATCACCATATCTTAATACTTGTCCACCATAAATCTTAATAGTACCTCCTACTTTAGCACCACCAAGTCCATTAATTAATGGATTAATAAAATCAGTAGTTAAAGCAGTAACAATTCCTTGGAATGCAGCACCAATAATAACACCAATAGCCATATCCATTACATTACCACGTAATATAAAGTCTCTAAATTCTCCGAAGAAACCTTTACTCTTACCTTTGATTTTATCTAATTTTTCTTTCTTAGACATATTCTCCACTCCTTTAAAATTATTATAGTACAAATAAAAAAAGAATTAAAGTGTTTCATCTAATTCTTTTAATAATTCAGCTTTACTCTTCTTATCGAAATCTTTAATACCTTTTTCTTCTGCTATTTTTCTTAATTTAGTAATAGATAAACTTTCTAATTTTTGTTCATCTTCTTCAGGCATTTTACCATTTTCTACTAAGTAATCAATTTGCTCTTTAGTAAGTGTTTCATATTCAAGTAATGCTTCAGCTATAAGTTTTAATAAATCTTTATTCTTCTTAATTATTTCAGTAGCTTTTTTATGACATTCATTAATAATCTTTCTCATTTCCATATCTATTTCATTAGCTACTTCATTTGAGAAATGTTGACTCTTATTATAGTCACGTCCTAAGAATACACTACCTTCTTGTTGTTCAAATTGAAGTGGTCCTAAATCACTCATACCATATTCAGTAACCATAGCACGAGCTATCTTAGTAGCCTTTTCAAAATCATTATGAGCACCAGTAGTAATTTCTCCAAAAGTAATTTCTTCTGCAGTTCTACCACCAAGTAATCCAGTAATTTCTTCTAATAAATCTGTCTTAGTTGAACATAATTTTTCTTCACTAGGAACCATCATGTTATATCCACCAGCTGAACCACGTGGAATAATAGTAACCTTTTGAACATCACTAGCATTCTTTAATTTAATACCAATAACAGCATGTCCTGCTTCATGGTAAGCAACTAGTTTTCTATCATTTTCTGAGTATTTATGACTAACTTTAGCAGGTCCCATAAGAACTCTATCTGTAGCTTCATCAATTTCACTCATACCAATTTCATTTTTATCACGTCTAACTGCTAATAATGCAGCTTCATTTAATAAGTTTTCAAGATCAGCTCCACTAAATCCTGGAGTACGTTTAGCTAAATTCTTTAATGTAATGCCATCAGCAATAATCTTATTCTTAGCGTGTACTGCTAAGATTTCTTCACGTCCTCTAACATCAGGTAAATTAACTGTAACTTGTCTATCGAAACGTCCTGGACGAAGTAATGCAGGATCTAGTACATCAGGTCTATTTGTAGCAGCAATAATAATGATTCCTTCATTTTCTCCAAAACCATCCATCTCAGTAAGTAATTGGTTTAATGTTTGTTCTCTTTCATCATGTCCTCCACCTAAACCAGTACCACGTTGACGACCAACTGCATCAATTTCATCAATAAATATTAAACAAGGTGCATTTCTTTTAGCTTGTTGGAACATATCACGTACACGTGAAGCACCAACACCAACGAATAATTCTACAAAGTCAGATCCACTTATAAAATAGAATGGAACATTAGCTTCACCAGCAACAGCTTTAGCAAGTAATGTTTTACCAGTTCCTGGAGGACCCATTAATAAAACACCTTTTGGTATTCTAGCACCTAATTTTTGGAATTTCTTAGGGTTTTTTAAGAAATCAATTAACTCTTTAACTTCCTCTTTTTCTTCCTTTAATCCAGCAACATCTTTAAATGTAACTTTATTCTTATCACTATTTAATTTAGCTCTACTTTTACCAAAGTCTAAACTACTCTTATTTCCAGCCATTTGTTTACTAAAGAACCAGAAAGCACCACCTACAAGTATTAATATAGGTAATACATTAATTAATATTAATAATAGACTAGATGCATCAGGATCTGGTTTAACATTAACCTTAAAACTTTGTTCATCAGAAGCATTAACTATTTTCTTCATAACTTCTTCAGATAAAGGCAATGTAGCTTCAAATGTCTCATTTTCTTTATAACCATCTAACTTACCATCAATATCATAAACATATCCACTACCTCTAGGTATAATAGTAAGTTCAGTAATCTTAGCATTATCTAATTTCTCAATAAACTCATTATAAGTTAAAGTATGAACATCTTTGTTTAAAACATTAAAAACATAAAATATTCCAAGTATTAGTATACCTATGAATAAATATGGTAATAATCCTTTTTTAACAGTTTTTTTATTTATTTTGTTATCCATAAAATTCCTCCTAACTGTATTTCAATATTATATCATAACTTTCAGTCTTTTTTTTGTCAAATCTTGATTTTTTTATTCCAGGTATCCATACTACCCTTCCTTCTGAATCAACTACTATTGGCCAAACATCTCTATCTAATAAAGATATCTTCTTATCAATAAATATATCTTTAACTTTCTTAGTACCATTAAGTCCTTTAACAGCCATTTTATCTCCTATTTTTCTAGTTCTTACTATTAAAGGTAAACTAATTTCACTACTATTCAATCTACATATATTATTACTATTATCTAAAGTATCACTAATCTTTTCAATTTTCTTATTATTAGGAAGCATAACTACTTCATCAAATTCGATTTCATAATTAGCAATATCTTCTATTTCTTTTTTAATCTCAAAATAATTATAATTCTTAATAGCTATTACTTCATTAGGTAAATTAATATAACTATTAGCTTTATTACTACTAATTAAATCTAATATTAAATTAATATGCTTATCACTTAATAATATTAAATCATCTTGATAAAATTCACTTAATAAATAATATAGAATTTCTCTTTGAATATAATTATCTTCTAATAAGAATTTATCTATATTAATCTTATCATCTTCCATTACTCTATTAAGAGCTCTCTCTCTAGCTTTATCTATAAATTTACCAGCTTCAAGTAATGTATTACTAAACTTTAAGAATTTTAAATGTACATCTTTCTCTTCTTCTTTTAAGAAAGGTAACACATACTTTCTATATCTATTTCTAGTATATTTATCTTTAGAATTAGAACTATCTATATAATATTTTACATTATTTTCTCTATCATATTCCTCTAATTCAGCTTTAGTATAATAAATTAATGGTCTTACTATATAGTATCCATCCATATTAACCACACTTTTAAATCCACTATAACCACTTAAATTAGATCCTCTAACTATTCTCATTAAAATAGTTTCTACTAAATCATCACCATGATGAGCAGTCATTAAATAATTAGCATCATACTTATGAACTAAATTTTCAAAGAAATTATATCTTATATTTCTAGCTTCATTATGAAAATTATCATCCCCATAATTCTCTATTACCATAGATTCACAAATTAACTTGTTTTCTTCACAATATTTTTTAATAAACTCTGCTTCTTCGTAGCTTTCTCTTCTCACATTATGATTAACATGAGCAACTATTATAGATAAATTATATTTATTTCTTACTTTTAATAACATATCAAGTAAAGCCATACTATCTGGTCCTGTAGAACAACCTATAACTATTCTATCACCATCATGAAAATTAAAATTATTCTCAATATTAATCATAGTATCCCTCCAAACGCTTTATATTATAACAGAAAAAAAGAAAAATAGTTAACTATTCTTCAGGAATTTGTAAAATAAATTCACCATCTTTAGAATACTGATATTTTTCTCTAGCATATCTCGCTATATAATCAGGGTTTTGCAACTTATTAGCATCTACTTTTAATGCTTCTTCTTTTTCTTTTAATAATGTTAATTCTTTATCTAATTCCTTTTTTTCTTGATACTTTTCAAATATTTCTACCCAATACTTACCTATAGTGAATGTCATGACAAAAATAATTACTATAGAAGTTAATCCTAAAAGAATCATTCTTCTTCTAGCTTTTTTTCTACTAGTACTCTTAGCCATAACTTTCACCTACCTTTTCATATTATATTATATAACACAAAGGTAGTTTATAACTTATAAAACAATTACTTTTTACAAGTAGTTTACACTATTTTTTTTGACATTTGATAACTTAGTAAAAATCCAAATACTATTAGTAATAAAAAATATAGATGCAAACACCCATTATTTATAAATAATAATAAAAAGAAATATAAAAGAGAAAACACCACACAATATATAAAATTACATATAATTTGATATCTCTTTCTAAGTAAAAATATACATTTATACTCTAATTTAAATATTAGAAATAAGAATACCCCATAAAAGAAAGAAAAGATAAGACTAAGTATTTGTATCTTTAAATCCATTATTTAAATAACCTACTAAATACACTATCTTCTTTAGATTTCTTATTATCTACAATATACTCTATAGAACTAATATTACCTTTTATAGTAACATTACCACTTAAAGTGTCTAATTTAATTAAACTTAGTCCTTCACCTTTTACAACCATATAACCCATAGTAGTATCTAATAAAAAATGATTATTATCGAAATTATCTATTTTCTTAACCCCTGTAATTACTAACGTCTTTCTTTCTAACAAATTAATACTATGATTATAACTACTAATATTATTATCTTTATCCATGTTATCCTCCTAGTAAATAATATGTAATAAAAAATAATTTAGAACAAAATAAAAAAGTAGGAATTCCTACTTTTTTTAATAAACTATAGAATCTGTTTTTTCTTCTACTGGAACTGCTTGAGTTTCTTTCAACATTTCAGCAATTTCTTCATTAGTTCTATTCCATGTATGAGCATCAAAAGTATCTCTTTCAGCTTCTTCTTTTATGTCTAATACAAATTCATATTCATCTAAATATTTTTCAATTGCTTCAACAGTATATTGACCAGGTTCTAATCCAGTATCAGCTCTTAATTCTTCAACAATTCTACGCGTAGCACTATTTTTCATTCTAGTTTCTATTTCACTAGTTTTTTCAAGAGCAGCACTAAGAACTGAACTAGTTATTCTCATTTGGTTGTCCGCATCATCTTGATGATTTGAAAGAAGTTCTTTCATCATTGCCGTATCACTACCATATTCTTTTCCACGACTTGCCATATACATATCACTATAATCTTCAACAGCACGAAGAGCAGTACTAACACTGAATCCAGCTACATCTTGTGGTGATAAATTAAGTTGTTCAACCATCTTACCTGCTAATATAATTTTTAACATATTAACATGATTATTAACAAATTTATAATGCGTAAAAGATTGATCCTTCATGTATACATCTACTTGTTCCATTGTTGCTTCACAATACTCTTTTAATTCTGCATCTATGCTTGGATCATCAATAAGTGCTTTGATATAATCTTTGAATTTTTGAATTTCATCTGTCTTTGTGTCTCTTTCCTGACCATATACATACATATTTTCTTTTAAACTAGTAATATTTCTATATATTTCAACATATTTAAGTAACTCTTCTGGATTTTTAACTAGTTTTTGCATATCACTAGTATATAGCAAAGAATGCTTATTTAAGCTATCCACAATTTCTTCCATTGACTTACCCTCTGCTTGTTTATTTTTTACTTCACGAGCTGTAGCACCAGAAGCCAACTTTTTATATTTTCCATCCAACTTATCTATCATTTGTTGTCTAACATCTTCAGGGCGTATCTTTTCTGAACTTAATTCTTCAACTTCACTTCTCATTGCAGCTAGTTTTGACTCTATTGGTGCCATTTCTTCTTTTATCTTATCTTGTTCTGCTACTATATCTCTTGCTTCAGCTAATAATGCAGGATCATGACTAAGTTTATATTGCTCTTTTACAACACCCTTTCTTGATTCCTCAAACTCAAGTTTTGTTTCTAAATTTCTATATTCATCTTCAAGCGCAGCTATTGATGCTTCAATAGCAGCCTTCTTCTCTTGGTTTTTATCTAAATCAAGTTTTCCAAATTCAATTAATTCTCCATCATCTAGAGCCATTATTCTTTGATATTTGTATTGATTTGGGTACTTTTCAAGCAATTCTTTTTTCTTTGATTCTTTACTCTTAAATTCTTCTATCTTTTGATCAATTTCTTCTATTCTCTTATTAATTTCACTAATACCCTTATTAGCTTCATCAATCATTTCTTGATCTCCTGTAATAGTACCCATTTCTACTTCACCTTGTAGATTAGCAAGAGCAGCATTTAATTCCTCTCTTAGTCTCTGTAATTCATCCATATTTTCACCCACTATTCTATACTATATTATAAAACCTAAAATATATTTTGGCAATAAAAAAGAAGCCAACGGCTTCTTAAAATCTAATTATTCTTCTTCACTAGCTGGTGCATCTTCAGCTTCTTCATATGCTTTAAGAATAGCTTCTTCAAACATAGAACGAACTTCAGGGTTAATTGGATGTGCTATATCACGATATCCACCTGTAGCTGTCTTTCGGCTAGGCATTGCTATAAATAGACCGTTGTCTCCTTCAATAATTCTAATATCATGTACTGCAAAACTATCATCTAATAAAATAGATGCGATTCCTTTCATACGTGAACCTTCTTTTTCAATTTTACGTACATTTACTGATGTAATCTTCATAAGAATACTCCTCCCTCTTAAAGTAAAATCACTTTATACCTATATTTTATAATAATAAAAAAGAAAATGCAAATATTTTAAATTATTTTTATATTTCGAATAATATAATCATTATAAGTAAAAGATTTAATCACATTATTATCAGTTTCAATCATAAATATATGTGGATAACATTCAACTATTCTACCCTCAAATTCTTCTATTTGATTTCTTGCACCTTTATATATAAATTTTAAATGTAATCCCATTTTTTCTTTAACTTTATTTCTAGCAGTATCTAAATTCATCTAGGATACCCCACATACATAGTACCATTAGTAATTATTCCACCTATACCATTACTACCATATTTAGTTTTCTCTATTAACTTAATTAAATCAATACTTTGATTTTTATCAGAAAAAGCTATTGAAGAAGCTATTATTGCTGGATCTAATGCATGTATATTAATTCTCTTAGGACTAGATGCAAAATTAGCACCTGCTTTTATTAATTCCTCATAATCAGACTGACATGCTCCAGCTATTATTATTAATTTATCCTGATTTTTTTCATATTTTCTTACTTCTTTTATTGCTTTAACAAAATTACTACTATTTTGATAATTATTAATATTAGAAATATCACCCTTCTTCTTATAATAAGCATCATGACCAGTTATTACTATAATATCCGGTCTATATTCTTTTATTAATTCTTTTATTTTAAGAGATATCTCTTTTTCATCTAAACATAATCCATTAGCCTTTATTCCTATACTTTCATAATACTTCATAGATCTATCTAAATAATCAGTATCACCATCAATATGAAGTATTTTACCTGGTAAATAAAAATAATTATCTCTATCAAAACTTAATTCTTTAGCATCTCTTTCTATTATTTCTCTATCATCTTCATTATTCACACTAATAGTAAGATCATTAATATCAGAATCTGCTAATAATCGTACATTAATACCTTGTAACTTAGCCACACCATTAGCAAGACTAATTATTTTAAAAACAATATCATTATTATGAGAGTTTCTACTAACTACATCTCCTATCTTAAATATAATTATCATCTCCCATAAATCATATGCATAAAAAAAGAAAATAGAATTCTATTTTCTTAATGCATTACTTATCTTAACAAATATTTCAGTACTCAACATCTCTGCTCTTACAGAAAGATCATAATCATACTCTTTTAATACTGATTCTATTATTTTTAAATCATAGTTCTTTAAATTGTTTCTAAGAGTCTTTCTTTTAAATTGAAAACTATCCCTTATTAATCTCTCAAAAAATTTATAATCATTTAATTCTAATTTATCTTTTCTAGGAGAAAAACTAACTATTAAACTATCAACATTAGGCTCAGGAACAAATTGCTTTCTACTAACAAAAAATTCTTTCTTAATATTATAGAAATAATTTAATAATACAGTAATAGAACCATACTCTCTAGAACCAGGTGCTGTAGTAAATCTATCTCCTACTTCTTTTTGAACCATAACAACTATTTTATCAAAACTTAATTCTGATTCTATTAGTTTCATTAATATTGGTGTAGTAATATAATATGGAACATTACTAACAAAATATAATTTTTTATAATCGTAATTAGAAACATCACTAATTAAATCTGATGTTAAAAAGTCTTGGAATAATACATCTACATTATCAAAACCATCTAATCTTTTAAATAATTCATCCTCTAAATCATGATCTATCTCATAAGCAAGTACATTCTTAGCTTTAGTAGCTAATTCCCTAGTCATAACTCCTCCACCAGGTCCTACTTCTATAACTAATGAATCTTTATCAACTTCACTTACATCAACTATTCTTTTAACAATATTAATATCTTTTAAAAAGTTTTGTCCAAATTTCTTTTTAAATTTAACATCATATTTTTCCATATTATCACCAACACCACATATTATAATTTAACCGTAAAAAAAAAGAAAGAATTAATATGAAAATTTTTTCTTTTTCTTCATTACCACAAGTATTCTTGACATATTATATATCATAAATATAATCGCTGGTATTAATAAACAATATAAATAGTTAGCAGGATGTGAGAAAAAATCCTGTACTTTTCCAACATTTGGTACTTTAAATAAAACCTTTCCATATATAGAATCTGTCTTAACACTAACAGGATCTATTACAGTATTATTATCACCTTTAGTTGTATATACACTATTCTTCTTACTTAAATTGTGTTTTTCAACAATTCTATGTGTAACAGCTAATCCTTCATAATGTGAATCTTTTGATGAAAATGTAATTATATCTCCAACACTATATTTATCATTATCCACTCTTTTAACAATTATACCATCATTTATTCTAATAGTAGGAACCATACTTGGTGATACAATTACATAAGTACTAAACAATGGATTTTCTCCTTTAATTAATAAATCTCCTAAATAAACAAATAGTATTAAACCAAATCCTAATAATAGACATAAAAGTGCTATTAAAAAGGCACGAAGGACAAAATGAGACATATATGCAATCTTAGTAAAAGTTGTTTCTTTTTTATTTCTAGCCATTCTAATCCTCCTTATTTAATACTATTATAATACCCTAAAAATTAAAAACGCTATATTTTCAATAAAAAAAAGAAGTGCTTTACACTTCTTTATTTTGCTATTCCATTTACTTCTACATCAACTGAGTATGTTCCACTACTTACACTAGCCTTATCAGACAACCATATTTTTAATCTATAATTATCGACATTAGAATTAGTCTTCTTAACACTTAATAGAGGCATACTACCTTTTTTACTACCAAATTCAGATTTCTTTTTTAATGCCACATATTTATCAGGACCAAACACCTTAGTATATGTACCATCTTTCTCTTTTTCTAAATATATTTTTATATCATCATCTGATATTGTAGAATTTGATGTAGACTTAACTATAGATATTTCATATTCTACTTTTGAAGCATTGTCTAATAATACATCCACTGAAAAATCAAAGTATTCTCCATCTTTTAAATCTTGAATTGCTACTTTATCTTCCTTCTTAGAGGCATTTTCTATAGTTAAACCACTATTATTACTAGAATAATTAAGTGTTATATTTGCACCATTTTCTTCTTCAACCACAATTTCTTTTTCTCTTAACGAAAATAATATGAATCCTACTACAATAAATGTAATTAGTATTAATATAATTAAACTCATTAATATAATAAAAGAACGTTTTGAATCTTTTGAATCCACAATACCACTCCTATTTTAATCTTACATCTATTTCAAAATCAAATATTTCTGATTCATTTGAAAGAACATATGTATCTGCAACCCAACATCTTAATATATATGTCCTCTTACCACCTGGATTTAAAGAATCAGTATATAATAATCTACCACTAGGTTTATCACGTAAAGAATATAAATCATAGAATGAAGTTATCTTTTTACTATCAAAACCATCTAAAGCATTCTTATTTATATCAGTTAAATACAACTTAATATAATTAGATCTAATATTTTTTGAATTTAAATTTGTCTTAGTTAAATATATCTCATATTGTATTTTTCCATCATTTGGATTAGTAATAGTAAATTCTTTATACTCAGCTATACCTTTTTCTATACCTGTTCCAGAGTAATTTTTACCAATATCATCAGATATAGGTAACTTATTATTAAGTTGAACTACAGCATTAGTTGTAAATTTAACATCTACCTTATAAAAACTCTTTTTATAATCATTAATCTTAACAACGATAGCGATAATAATAAGAAATATAGCTAATACAAGTGCCACAATAAAAACAGACTTTAAGCCATGCTTTTTATCTAGTTTCTCCATCTTATCACCAACCCTTATATCATATATTAAGATATCATATTTTTCACTTTAAGTCAAACAAAGAACATGCATTTTCTGTAGTAATTTTAGCTACTTCTCCGACACTAATATTTAGTATATCTGCTATTCTTTTAGCTATATATGGAATATACTTAGAAGAATTAGTTTTACCCCTAAATGGTTCAGGTGTTAAGTATGGAGAATCTGTCTCTAAAATAATATTTTCTAATCCCACAGACTCTACTACTTTATATAAATTACTATTCTTAAAAGTAACTACTCCACCTATACCTAGTTTGTATCCCATATTGATATATATACGTGCAACCTCTAAACTACCACTAAAACAATGCATATCACCAATTACCTTGTAATCTTTTAAAATATTAATAGTATCCTCTGTAGCATCTCTACTATGGATTACTACAGGTAAATTATACTTTTCAGCAATTTCCATTTGTTTTCTAAATAATTCAATCTGCTTAGATTTATTTTCATTACCATAATGATAATCTAAACCAATTTCTCCAATTCCAACAACTTTCTCTCGTTGAATTTGTTCTTCTAAAACAATTAAATCACTTTCGTTAGTAATATCTGCCTCACTAGGATGATATCCAATAGTAGCATATACATCAGGATATTTATCAATTAAATCTAATGCTTCTTTAATAGTATCTCTACTATATCCAGATATTATTATCTTAGATATATCATGCTCTCTATTTTCTTTAATAACTAAATCTATATCATCATAATCTTCTAAAGATAAATGACAATGAGTATCTATATACATATAATCACCATAATAATTATAACAAAAAAAGAAGATTTAATCTTCTTTTTTAACATCTATTCTCATAAATAATGGACTAGGAGTATTTAATGAATAACTATTATTTTCATTATATCCAAAGTCTCTACAAGAATTATTAATTTGTTCAAATATCTTATCACTAGTTTCTGTTAAGAATGGATTTAAGAATACAGCACTTACTCTAATAGCCTCTAATAAGTTATAAATAACTGTTTCAAGTCTATCTTTAGAACTTTCTTCTTTAGCTAAAACCCATGGAGTAGTTTCATCAATATATTTATTACTTGCACGAAGTAAATTAAATATTTCAGTAATAGCATCACTTATTTGAAGATTATCCATCTTAGAAGTAACCTTTTCTTCTAATCCATTAATATTATTAATAAATTCTTTATCTAAAGAATCACTAACCTTCTTATTAGTAACTTTACCATCAAAGTATTTATTACCCATAGATATAGTTCTTTGTACTAGGTTACCTAATATATTAGCAAGATCACCATTAATTCTTTCAATTAATAAGTCACGAGTAAATACTCCATCACTTGCAAATGGTATTTCATGTAAGAAATAATATCTTACAGCATCAACACCAAATTCATTTACTAAGTCATCAGCATATACTACATTTCCTAAAGATTTAGACATTTTTCCATCACTCATAATTAACCATGGATGTCCAAATACTTGTTTTGGTAGTGGTATATCTAAACTAAATAAGAAACATGGCCAATAAATAGTATGGAATCTAATAATATCTTTACCAATTAAATGTAAGTCACATGGCCATTTGTATTTAAACTCATCGTTTCCACCATCAACGTCATATCCAATATTAGTAATATAGTTAGTTAAAGCATCAAGCCACACATAAACTACATGTTTAGGATCAAAATCTACTGGAATTCCCCAACTAAATGAAGTTCTTGATACACATAAATCTTGTAATCCTGGTTTAATAAAGTTATTAACCATCTCATTCTTACGAGCAGCTGGTTGAATAAACTCAGGATGTGACTCAATATATTCCTCTAATTGTTTTTGATATTTACTTAATTTAAAGAAATAAGCTTCTTCACTTTTCTTTTGTACTTCTCTTCCACAATCAGGACATACTATCTTACCATCTTCAGTTTTAACTACTTGACTATCTGTCCAGAACGATTCATCAGGAGTACAATACCATCCTTCATATTTACCTAAATAGATATCTCCCTTATCATACATGTATTTAAATATATGTTGAACCACTTCTTCATGATGTTTATCAGTAGTACGTACAAATCTATCATAACTTGTGTTCATGATATCCCAAATACGTTTAATTTCTCCTGCTTTTTCATCAACAAATTCTTGAGGAGTAATTCCTGCATCTTCAGCTTTTAATTGAATTTTTTCTCCATGCTCATCTGTACCTGTTTGGAAATATACATCATATCCTTGTAATCTCTTAAATCTAGCAATAGCATCAGCTAAAACAATCTCATAAGTATTACCTATATGAGGCTTACCTGAAGTATAAGCAATTGCTGTACTAATATAATATTTTTCTTTTTCCATCT
>CAMOXZ010000024.1 GCA_946629545.1 uncultured Caryophanales bacterium
CCATATCCTCCTGCTTCAAATGACGCTCTTTGTTCCATAGTTCTTGATGGATCATATTCACCTATTAACTCTGGTGGATGATATCCAATTTCTCCATATCCTCCAGCCTCAAATGACGCTCTTTGTTCCATAGTTCTTGATGGATCATGTTCACCTATTAACTCTGGTGGATGATATCCAATTTCTCCATATCCACCCGCTTCAAATGATGCTCTTTGTTCCATAGTTCTTGATGGATCATGTTCACCTATTAATTCTGGAGCATGATAAGTATTACCATTATATCCCATGTCTTCTAGATCCTTCATAAAGATTTCATTAATATCTTTTTCCATAAAGACCTCCTATTTTTATTATATCATTTTAGCATAAAACGTATCAAAATAATGTAAATCAGTATGTAAATAAATGTAAAAAAAGAAGATTACTCTTCTTCTTTAGGTTTACTAGATAAAAATGTTATTTTCTCACATATAATCTCTAACTTATTCTCTTTCTTTCCTTCTTCTAATTCAACAACTTTACTTTGAATTCTACCTTTTACACCAACAATATCCCCTTTATTACAATATTCACTAGTATTTAGAGCTATAGTATCAAAAGCAACACAATCAATAAAATCAGTATCATACACACCTTCAACATTCTTAAAACTTCTAGGAACAGCAATAGATATAGTAGCAACCTTAACCCCATTTTCCGATTTATTAACAGTAATATCTCTAGTTAACCTACCAACTAATATTATTTGATTAAGCATAGATCACCTCCTTTCAAAGAGGTATATTAATAAATAATAAAAATCTATGCAAACCAACATTTTTTATTTTTCATAATAAAAATTTACATAAAAAAAAGAAAATCTTTATACAAATTTTCTTTTTTCATAATCAAATATTATTTCAAAAAACAAGTTTACTAGTTTTTTAAATTTTCTAACATTTTTTCTACTGCATTCATTGGAAGTAAAGCACAATTCTTTCTATTAGGTTGTTTACTTATTTCATCATAAACATTTAATTCTCCTAATAAACTACTATCATACTCTTTTTCATTAATCATATTAATATAATTAGTTAAAATAGATCTTACTTCATCTACACTCTTACCTATAAAAGACTTAATCATAATAGAAGCACAAGAAGTACTAATAGCACATGCCTCTCCATCAAATCTAATATCTTTTATAATCCCATCTTCTATCTTCATCATAAAATCTAAATTATCTATACAACTATCACTATGAGTATTAGTCTTTAGATAACTAGAATCTTCTACTAATCCTCTATTTGTAGGTTCTTTATAATTATCAAATATTATTTCTCTTTTTAATTCACTATTCATATATCCTCCTACAAAATAACTTTAAATATATCTTTACTATTTCTTAATACTTCAATTACTTTATCAATCTCTTCATAAGTATTATAAAAATACATACTAATTCTAACAGTATTCTTTATGTTCATTTCATCTTTTAACATCTTAGCACAATGATTACCAGCACGTACTGCAATACCATAATGATTTAAATACATTGATGCGTCTTGTGCAAATACTGAATCTATATTAAAAGCTATTATTCCACTATTAACATTCTTATTATAAACAATTATATTATCTATATCTTTAACCTTTTCAAGGAAATAAGTCTTAAGATTAATTTCCTGTTGATGAATCTTCTCCATACTTATACCCATCAAATACTTAATAGCTTCACCTAAACCAATTACTTCAGCAATTGCCGGAGTACCTGCTTCAAATCTAGTAGGAATATCTTTTAATTCGTATGAATTATCTTCTTCAAAGAAACTATTCATTCCTCCACCATACATTATTGGTTTCATCTTTTCAAGTAATTCATATCTTCCAACTAATATACCTACTCCAGTAGGTCCACACATCTTATGACCTGAAAAACTTAAAAAGTCTACATTACTATCTTTAAAATCAAACTTCATATGAGGAATACCTTGAGCACCATCTACATTAAATATAATGTTATTAGACTTACAATAATCCCCAATAGCTTTAATATCTCTTACATCTCCTATAACATTACTAATCATAGCTAAACTAATAACTTTAGTATTAGGAGTAACCATTTTCTTAATATTATCTAAAGTAAGAGAATAATCTTCATTTAGTGGAACATATTTAATCTTAAACCCAATTTCTTCACTTAGTATTATCCAAGGCAATATATTAGAAGCATGTTCTCCTTTGTTTAAAAGAACTTCATCACCACTCTTTAAGTAATATCTCATAAATCCAAATACAACCATATTTAAAGAATGAGTAGCTCCACTAGTATATATAACAGTCTTAGAATCACAATTAATAAATTCACTAACTATATTTCTAACATTATCATATTTCTCATTAGTAATAGTTGCTGCATCATAATCCCCTCTATGTATATTAGATGTATATTCTAGATAATACTTATCCATAGCATCTATAACACATTTTGGTTTCAATGTAGTAGCAGCATTATCAAAGTATATTTTACCGTTACCTAATATAGGAAAATCCTCTCTATTCATAATTTCACCCCATTTATATAATTTATTCAATTAATATAAATATAACCAGTTAATTAAACTAGTTAATTAAAAATCACTTATATATTAACATAAAAATCAATAAAAATAAACAAAAAAATAAACGCTATCTAGCGTTTATTCTTTATTCTTTGATTGAATTCTTTCTTAATACTATAGCTGCACCAGCAAGTCCTAATAATGAGATAATTCCAATGATTACACTAATCATTATAGTATCTGCAGTATTTGGATTAGAAGATACTGTAGCTTGTGTATTTGTAGTTGCAGGTGTATTAGCAGCTGCTGGTGTACTAGCTTTAACAACAAATGTTGTTGTAGCTTCACTACCATTTGTATAAGTAATCTTTAAGTTATATGTAGCATCACTTAATGTAGTTAAATAATCTTTAAGAATTGTTATTATTGTAGAACCACTCTTTAAAGTATAATTATTTGAATCTAATTCTTCATCATTTACATATACCTTACCAACAATACTTAATGGACCATCTGTCTTAAATACTAAATCATCGCCATCAAATTCTTGATCCATTCCTGAAATAAATTTATAAGTAGAATTCTTATAAGTTACTTTTACAACTTTATCTTCAAGAATATTTTTAAGTACTAATTTATTATCTGTAACACTACTTTTTACATCTACACCATTAACTGATAATGTATCAATTTCATATCCAGTATCTGGAGTTAATGTAATAGTATAATCAGCATTATAATTTACAGTAACACCACCAGTAATAGTACCATTACTACCACTAGTTGTAGTTACATCAAATCTTATCATTTTATAAGTTACAGATACTGTTGTATCAGCAGTAATATTGTTAATAGTTAATTTACTATTAGTAACATCATTAGTTACATCTACATTATTTACTAATACTTTATCAATTTCATATCCTTCATTTGGTGTTAATGTAATTGTATAATCAGCATTATAATTTACAGTAGCTCCACCAGTAATAGTACCATTACTACCACTAGTTGTAGTTACATCAAATCTTATCATTTTATAAGTTACAGATACTGTTGTATCAGCAGTAATATTGTTAATAGTTAATTTACTATTAGTAACATTATTAGTTACATCTACATTATTTACTAATACTTTATCAATTTCATAACCAGTACTAGGTGTAAATTCTACTTCAAAATTATCACCCTTATTAACTTCAGCACTAGCAGTAATACTACCATTATTATCACTAGAAGTTGTAACATTAAATTTTTCAATATTTTCTAATGTATATGGATCTTCTTCAGTTCCTGAACCACCTGTTATTTGAACTGTAGATTTAAGATATACTACAGGGTTAACACGACGTGCATATGTCGCATTAGTATAGCTAAGCCATGCATTAGTAATATAGAATACAGTAGAACTACTATACAATGTAGGCATCATCGTCCAAGTTTCATCTCCACTATTTAAATGAAGCCAGTTGTTATATATACAATCTGAAGATTCTCCATGCTTATCCCAATCAATTCCTAAATTTTGGCATTGGCTTCTACTCATTGTATTCCCACCTGATGTACCAAATCCATAATCAGCTGGTTCCCATAGACCTACTTTACCAGTCCATGTAGTTGCTTGATTAGCATTAAATGTATATGGAGGGCCAGCCATTGATCTTGCTTTTAAATATAATAAAATTGGAATGGAATTACCTGATGATCCTGTAGTTTGTGAACCTAAATACCATACTGCATCACCAATCATGTCTTTAGCAGCTGCTGGTAAACCTTTATTAGTAGAACTAGTAAAATCACATGATCCAGATTGCCTACTATTGTAGTTATAGCATCTTCCACTAGATGCATTCCACCATAAACTATTATTTACTAGTCCTTGATAATAAATTCCATTTTCACATTCTGATCCATACTGACATAAATTATCAGTATTATTTTCATAGCCAGGATTCAATAGTTTCATTAAATCAGCACTAGTCCAATCATTAATACCATTACCACTATCAACGTCATAATCAGATGTTTTCCATGACCATTTTCCTAAGTCTTTAGTTTGAATTAATTTTAATCTTGATTCCTTGTTCCCTGTACCATCATCAACATCAGCCATTAATCCAATAATTCTCCATCTAGGTGATTCATCACCAAATTTTACCCAGTTATTTGGATTTGCACCAATAAATCTTAGATTATGATTTGGTCCATTATCATATATTAATTGTGTCCCGTCAGCTAATGTATATATACCATTACTATCAGCAGTTAATCCATCAATTAAACCATCAATTGTAATTGTTTCTGCATTAACATTTACTATTCCAAATACAAAAGTTAAAACTGATACTATTAAATACTTCAAATACTTCTTCATTACTACGCACCTTCATTAAGCTACTTTTGAATATGTTTCTTCATTTTCATAATTATCATATTCTTTTGAAGCTCTATATCTTTCAACTGTACTTCTGATGTTTCTAATTATTTCATTTTGAGATCTTAATCTTGTTAATTCACGTTCTTGTTCACCAATTGTACGTTTATATTCTTCACTCTTACGTTTTTGTAAATCTAAAGCTGTTCTTGAAGAATCAAGTTTAGCTTCATATTTAGAAATAGTTTCTCTTAAATCACGGATTGTAGAAGTTGCTAAACTATTCTTTTGTTCTAGACTCTTTATTCTACTATCTTTATCTTCATTTTCAATTATTAATTTTTCTTCTCTATCTTTTGCTTCACTTAATTCATTACTTTGTTCAGCAATTACACGATCTTTTTCAGCATTATCTTTTACTAAATCATCAAATGCTCTAGCTAAATCCACATCTATAGCATCACTATATTCTTCTGAATTAGTATCAACACTACTTACTTCTTCATCTTCAATATTATCTATTCTATCTACTTTGAAATCAGTATCATTAAATACATCTTCTAGACTTGTAGCTTTTGTTTCAGGATTAGCAATGTATTGATCTAATTCTGAATTCATTCCATTATATTTTTCATTTAATTCACTTAATCTAGTTTCTAAATCATTAGATTTATCTTCTATACTTGGAGTTTCTACTTCTACTCCTTCTCCTTCGTTAACTACTTCAGTAGGAGTTTCTTCTGTTATCTCATCAAATGAGAAATCAGTATCAATTTCAGGAATAGATGCTTCTTCACCTAAATCAGTATCAACTGTTTCACTAGGAATAGCTTCCACTTCAGTAGGATTACTTTCAACTATTGGAACTACTCCACTAGCATTATCAACAACAACTTCTGTTGATGGTACTTCTTCTTGAACTGGTGCTACTTCTTCTTTTACTTCTTCAACAACTTTATTATTAGAAATTGAAAATTCTTTAACATCAGTATCAGGATTATTTTTAGCTAAAAGTAATTTATCTCCATCTCTAGCAACATAACTATAATATTCATCATTTAATAAGTTATTTCCGTTTATATCAGTAATAGTAACTTCTGAAAATTGATCATTTGCTAAATATCTACCTTCAGAACTCATCTTAGCATTTATCTTTTCTTTTATTTGAGCAGGTGTACTTACTAATCTAGTAGCTGACAATGGATCTAATCTTAATTTATTTGCTTCGATAACACTCTCTGAAACTGGTTCAGCTGGTTCTACTAATAATATTTCTGCCATACTATACCTCCTCAACTACTTTAATTGACTTATTAACACAAGGTATAAGTAAATTACCTTGACTATCAATTAATCCTATATTTTGTGCTTTTGTCATTGGATCTACTACTTCCAATAATGATGTAGTAACTATATGATTACCATTAGAAAGATCTTGTTTAATATAATATCTAGACCCATCTTCCATATCTACATATGAACAAGGAATATCATTTCTACCATTCCATTGTACTAACCCATTTTTAATTTCCATAATATGCACCTACTATTCTATTATAATCTACTATTAAATATACCACAAAAAAATATCTAAAACAACAATTTTTAATAAAAATATATAAATTGCATTCTTTTTATTTATAAGTTAAAATAAAAATGGTGATTATATGAATAAACAAAAAAAATTATCATTAGAAAGAGGAATTTTTGCATTCATAGTATTTGTTCTTCTAGGTGTCATTGTAGTAACAGAAAAATTTGGTAACATAATGATTCCAAAAGTAACTAAAAAAATGAATAACTACATAGAAGAAAAATATAAGAAATTAGATATTAAAACTAATGTAGTAACCTTCAAAAATACTACTTATACAATGAAGGTAGAATCTAAAGAAAATAAACATCATTATTTCTATATAAATTACTTTAATAGAAAAATAACCGATACATATAAAAAAGACTATATAGAAGGAAAAAACCTATTAAATCACATAAAAAAAGAATTAAAAAAAGAAATAAATGATAAAACTAATACCATTTGTGATATAGAAATAACTTCTACTTTAGATAAATACACAAAACAAGTACAAGAAAGAATTATAAACGAAGATAACTTATTAGAATTAAAATTCTTTATAGTAAAAAAAGAATTATTAATAAAAGATTGGAATGAAGAATCTATTACTAATGAAATTAATTCTTTTATAGAAAAATTTGATAATATAACACCAAAAAGTTATACAATAACTATTACTAATAAAGATGATATAACTGAGTCAATTGAAATAAAAAATATAACAAATACATTATCTAAAGAAATAATAAATGATATAATAAATGATAATAAAAGTGATTTATTAAAAGAAAATAAAATTACTTATAAATATTTAAATTAGGAGGATTTATGGAAGATTGTATTTTTTGTAAGATTATAAGAGGAGAATTACCTTCAAGAACTATATATGAAGATGATTTAATAAAAATAATAATGAATATTAACCCAGCTACTAATGGTCATTTATTAGTATTACCAAAAGAACATATGGTTAATATAATGGATACAACAGATGAAGTAATTACACATTCACTAAGTATTATTAGAAAACTATATCCAGAATTAAAAGAAAAATTAAACTGTGAAGGATTAACTATTTCTCAAAATAATGAATTAGGTCAAGAAATAAAACATTTTCATATACATCTAACACCTAGATATAAAGATGATTTATTAGAATTTACTTATGATAAAAACATGATATCTGATTTAGATGAAATATTTAATAAATTAAAATAAAAATACCATAAAGGTATTTTTTTATTTTCCAGTTAATAAAATAGCTAATAATATATAAAGTACTATAACTATTAATCCTCCATTGAAGTTATTTTTTTCCATAATTTCACCTCCTAAATATGAGTACCAAGAATAATAATTAAAAGTATAAATAAAACAAGTACAATAGCTCCACCTGATGTATTAGAACCACAATTAGTCATGAATATTCCTCCTTCAAAGTATTTTATGGTTAATTTAAAAATATGTTCATATTATTTGCAAGAAATAAAAATATTTGTTATTATTTATTTTGTACAGGAGGATTTAATATGAAAAAAAGTAAAATAATAATGGGAGTTAGTGCAGTATTAGTAGCAACATTAATAGCTACAGGATGTGGAAACAAAATACCAGTAAAAAACGGTTCTAAAGTAGCAGTATCAGTAAAAGGAGATAAATTCACTGCAACAGAATATTATGAAAAAATTAAAGAAGATAATATATCTATTTTAGTTAATATGATTGATCACAGTATTTTAGATAAAAAATATAAAAGTGATGAAGATGAAAAATCTTCTATAGACAATCAAATGGAACAAATAAAACAATATTATGGTAGTGATGAAAGTTCATATAAATCAATATTAAAACAATACTTTGGTACAGATAATGAAGATGAAGTAAGAACACAACTAAGTTTAAATTATAAAAGAAACAAAGCTGTAAATGATTATATTGAAAAGAATCTAAAAGATGATGAAATCAAAAAATACTATGATGAAAAAATATTTGGTCAAATAAAAGCATCACATATCTTAATCACAGTAGATGTTAAAGATGGTGCAACAGATGAAGAAAAACAAAAAGCAGAAAATGAAGCATTAGAAAAAGCTAAAAAAGTAATAAAAGAATTAAAGAGTGGAAAGAAATTTAAAGATCTAGCTAAAAAATACTCTCAAGATAAAGCAAGTGCAGCTAATGGTGGAGATTTAGGATACTTCCAATTAAGTGAAATGGTTGAAGAATTTAGTAATGCAGTTAAAGAATTAAAAAATAATGAATATACAAAAGAACCAGTTAAAACACAATATGGATATCATATAATCTTAAGAACCGGTGAAAAAGATAAAGCTAAATTAGAAGATGTAAAAAGTGAAATAAAAGAAAAATTAAGAACAGAAAAACTAGATAATGATAGTACTCTATACTATAAAACACTAATGAGTATAAGAGAAGAAAATAAAATCAAATGGAATGATGATGAATTAAAAAATGCATATAATGAATATATGCAAAAAATAATTGAATCAGCACAAAAAAACAGTTAATTACTTAACTGTTTTTTTATACAACATTAATTCATCGTTTTCATATATAACTTCATATAACTTATTATATTTTAAATAAAACTGTAGTTTAAAAGTACCATCTTTTTTTAATAACATATAATCAAAATCATACTTTCTAATTAAATCAGGATAAGTATAATATGCAGTCATAATATCAAAAGCATCTTGTAAATTATACTTAGAATATAAATCAGCTCTACCATCTATAAATACTGGTATATTATGATATACTAATTCTCCACCATAATCATACATATTAAATAATCTCTTAGGATTTTCTTTTTCTAATACCTTTAATGTCTTATTATCTATATATATTTCATATTTAAAGTTTTTAAATTTATTAAAACCTATAAATATAGATGAACCAATCAATAAAACTATAATAATAGATATAAATATATTAGTTTTCTTACCTACTTTTCTCTCATCAAAATAATCAAATATAGAAAAACTCATTACTATAGGACAATATAACCAAAAACGTAAACTCTTAATACCTAAAACTATAGTAGCTACTAATAATAAGATATCTATAAGTTTTATTTTTTTATTATTAAATACCATTAATATAATAATTACTAGCAAGAATATTATATATACATAATTATATAAATTAGTAAATGATGTTGATTGCCACTCGTTAATATTGCTTATCATAGTAGTATCAAGTATATTTTCATATGGATAAATAAACATCTTAAATCCATGTATATTAATACAAATACCTATAGCACATAATACTGCTATTAATAAGTATTTAATTATTTGTTTTTTAGTTAATTTCTTTATCTCAATTTTCTTAAGTTTTATATTAAACAATCCACTAAATAAAAACATAAGTGTAAATATATAACTTAAATTACTACTACCACCATGATAATTAGCCCATAAAATAGAAATTAGTGGTATAAAGTATACTTTTTTAGAATTCTCATTTTTATACAAATCATATAATAAAGCTATAGTAAGAGCTATAAAAGAATAACTCAACATATGTGGTCTTGCTTGTATAAATAATAAAGATGTAGTTACAAATAATGTTAAATATAACAAAGTATATGGAATATTCTTAGTTAATTTCTTCCTATTATAATAAAATATTATTGACATTAAAATAAGTAATGAAACAAAGCAATATACCAAAGTATGGAATTTACCAAAAACTAATTTAAAACAATAAAGAATTACTTCAAATAACCATTCATGACTCATCCAATACTTACCATTTACTACCCAAGAGAATATATCATGAGTAAGCACACCATTTTTAAACATATATTCCCCTGCTTTAATATGCCAAAAATAGTCTGGTTCTAGTATATAAAATGTAGTTAAAAATATACATATAGATACCAATAATAAAACTAATAATATTGTTAGTTTATTCTTCTTCATAACTTAATCCTCTCTGATACATCTTCTCTTTTAATATATATTTTAACTCATCACCACTATATTTTCTACTGTATTTACGATATAGCTTATCATACTCTTTTTTAGCAATATCCCTATCATTACCAAAACTATATTCACTAATAATTTTATTAATAATTGATACATCATATCCTAGATTCTTTAAGTCATTATAAATCTTTTGTTTTAAAACAACTCCACCCTTATTATGATTAGATCTAATACCTTTATCTATTAGTTTTCTAATTCGAATAGTTTGTTCTTCCTCATCAAATATACTAATCTCTGAATCAATTATTTCTGAATCAACTTTTTTCTCATTTAATTCTCTAATTATTTTAAAAGGTCCATTATTAGTAGTAATCATTTGATTATTAATAAAACTCTTACAATAACTTCTATCATTCAAATAACCTTGTCCAACCAACTTATCAATAGCACTATTAACTAAGTCTATAGGATATTCCTTTTTTAATAAAATACCTTTAAGTTCATATATACTTCTAAATCTATTTTTAATACTATTAAGAGCCACATAATATACATCACACTCTTGATTATATTTATCCATCTCTATAATTAACTTTTCATCTATATCTTTTCTAATTAATAAATTATATTTTAGAATAACATCTTCATATAGTAATAATTCATGATTATCTTCTAAATATACTTTATATCTACTATTAGCCATTTTCTTATATTTAATAACTTTCATGATTATCACCACCTATAAAAATTATACCATAAAAAAAGAAGCTATTAGCCTCTTTTTTTCACCTCGATTAAGCCTTCAGCGACCTCTTCAAGGGCCCTTCCAATATTCTTTTTACTCGTATATTCAGATTCAGGCATTTGTAAATATCCGTTTCTTGAAATCTCTTTACTTCTTCTTGCTGCTATATGAACAAGTTCATATTTTGAATCAACAATATTAAGCAATTTATCAATTGAAGGATAGATCATTAATATCACACTCCCTATTATTAGAATATACAAGTCTAATGTAAATTTCAAGTCAATAGACACAACTTGACAAAAATATTTACAAAGATATTTACAGCAACTATTTTTGATCTTTAAATATATTACTATTAATATAATTATAGTCTAATGAATTACTATTAGTAACAGCCTTTAATCCGGTTGTCTCCTCATAAAATTCTTTTGTCTTTTTAGCAACACTACCTCCACGTCTAGCAGCTTTTCTGTTTTCACTTAATCCAAAGGGTCTTTCATTTCTAGCAATATCTCTTGTAACTGTCTCCCCTAGATCAGTTAAGATTACTTCTATATCCGACATGTTATCTCGTAAGTTTTCTTTTCTAATACCCTTATATTTCTTATATTCCCTAGTAGTCATTCCTGACCAACCCTTATAAATGTCATTAGTTAATATAGCATATTCAACGTCATCAACAATTCCATTTTCTTTCCAAATATCAGTTAATTCTTTTCTCTTGAAGATAGCGTGTATTCTAGATTGAATCCATTTATCATCATATCCACGTTTTTTATAATAATCGATTGCTCTTACTATTGCTTTTTCAGGATCAAATACTTCATCAATCCTATCACTACCTAACTGAGCCAACCACAATTTAAAAGGTTCTGCTTTAGGTGATGGTACTGATTCAATTAATCTAAATATACCTTTAGTGTCCAGCGTATCTCTTAACCTCATTTTTCCGTCTGGTGCCAACATTTTCAACTGACTACATTTTGTAGTCACTTGACTTCCTTCTTTTTTTAGTCTCAGTTTTAGTACTGACCAATACTTTCTTGGATTTTCACTATCAGTCAAGGCAGCAATAACATCAACCACACTGAATTGATAATCTTCCTTTTCAGGAACCCAAATACTTCTTATCTCCTTTCCTTCAAATAGATTAGATATTGTTTGTAGTTTTTGTCTTTCATGTACATTCCCCCTTTACAATTTACTACATCTTTATTATATAATACGTTTGTTCGTGATACAACTATAAAAAAGAAAGAATTTCTTCTTTCTATTATCTAAAATTACAGCAAGAACCGCATTCTACATTGCTACAAACATTCTCTTCAGAACATGTATATACTGGTCTATAAGTATGTTTATATACATGGTGATTAATAATACGTGTATGTATTGGACAAGTATGTGGAACCTCATGAACAAAAGTCCTATTAATTACTCTTTCTTGTACACCATTATTATTCATAGGCATAGTATTAGAATTATTCATCATATTAATATCTACATCCATATCTTGATTAACAAAATTATTATCTCCATTTATATTAGTTTCCATAGTATTAAAAAAATCTTTATTATACATAATTACCTCCTAGAGTATTCTATGTATAAATAACTAATTGGAAACAAAAAAAACAGCAAAAGCTGCTTTTATTTAGTCATTGTTTTTTTAGACCATGTTCTTTTTCCACACTTAGGACATTTTAAGAATCTAGTTGTATGCACATGTGGAGTTATAAGTGCTTCAAAATATGTTGGTGTAAATCTATGATGGCAATTATGGCATTCATAATAACCTGCATCTACTTCTAGTTTTAAGGCATAGAAACATGCTGCTATGAATGTAAAAGTTGAAATAACTATAATAGTACCAAGTAATGGTCCTTCTTCTAGAGTAATACAAGATATAGTTAATATTCCTATATAGAAGATAACTGCTATTATTAAAATCATCCACATATCCATCATTAATCTTTTATTTTTCTTTTCTTCTTGTCTGCTAAGTTCTACTAATAACTCTTCTGTTTTCTTTTCATAATCTTTCATATTAATCTTTTCACCATTAAGAAGTTCATTTACATTAATATCAAGAATACTACATAGATCTAGCATTTTATCTGCATCAGGTAAACTTAATCCTCTTTCCCATTTAGATACTGCTCTATCTGTAATATATAGTTTTTCTGCTAATTGTTCTTGAGTAATATTCTTACTCTTTCTACAATCCGCTATAAACTTACCTATCTTAATTAAATTCATGAACTTTTCTCTCCTTTCATGACTCAAGTATATAAAAAATTATAAATAATTAACACATACTGTTAGTTGAGTTATATTCATCTTTATTTTATCACAAAAAAAGAGTTAAAAATAGAATAACTCTTCAAACTTCATATCTAAAGCCACTGCTAGTACTAGAGCTAATTTAGCAGTTGGTTCATATTGACCAGTTTCTAAAGAACTAATAGTATTTCTAGATACTCCTACCATATCAGCTAATTCTTGTTGAGAAATATTTTTCTCTTTTCTAACCTCTTTTAATTTGTTTTTTAAAACCAATTCACTCTTCATATTAGATTACCTTGAAGTAGCTTAATACTAACATAACAGTTAACAATCCCCAAATAACTGAAGTAGCAATTGATAGACCTCTTTTTTCTTTGATTTTAATTGCTTTATATCCATATAGTACTGCATTATAAATAGTAATTATTGAATATAACGCTGGATTAGATCCCTTACCTGTAAATATTTCATAAATATAGTAAATAAATGCTAATAATAACATTGTTATACCAGCATAGTTAGCTCCTTTAGCTTCTACTTGGATACAATACATATCTTTATTCTTATTTTCTTTTTTACTTTTTTCTAAAATTTCTTCTTTTTTCATAATTTCCTCCGTGCCAAGTTCACTTGGTAAATTAAATATACCACTTGCAAAGTATACTTGTCAATATATAAATTAAAAAAGTTGGAAATTTCCAACTATTTTCTACCATTTTTCTTTTTAAACATTTTTGGTTTATTAAATTGTTTTCTTATAGCTAATAGTTCACTTGCATCAAAAGTTATTACATCTGCTTCAACACCTAAACCAGAAATATCTTTATGTTTTTCAACTATAGATACGTTGTTTTCTGCTAATATATCATTAAGAACATCTATATCAAATGGTTCACCCATTTTAAATTCAGGTTCTCCTTCACGTTTTCCTTCATCATTCTCATAGCTAAGACTAATTATTCCATATCCTTCTGTCTCTATTACATAAGCATTCATTGATTTAGCATTAAAAAGACTTAGTATATCTTTATCCATTGCTTTCATTCTAAATATTCCTGTTTCAAAATCATATGCTTCTATCACTGTAAATAATAATGATAAATATATATCTGCATATACCTCATTTTGTTTACGTTTAGCTAGATATTCAGGATCTTGTTTTTGTGTTCTTAAAATTGCTTTATTTGTTGCTTCTTCCATTCTTTTCATAAAATTCTCTGTCATAACTAACACCTCAATCAATAGACTTTATTATATATTTTTATTAAAATTTGTCAATAAAAACAGTCCTAAGACTGTTTCTATTTTTTCTCATACTAACACTTTATAAATTCTAAAATGGTAATTTCATATTTCCATTACTCATTTGTTTCATCATTTTCTTCATTT
>CAMOXZ010000025.1 GCA_946629545.1 uncultured Caryophanales bacterium
TATATTATTCTTAACTTCTCTATATAAATTATTATGTATTTCTAAACTAGGTTTAATAGTATGTAGTTTTAATTTACTACATAATTTTAATATATCTTCTCCTAAACAATAATTAACATCCTTTTCAAGTATATTTTCTAAATAAGATATAGAAGTTTCAAACAAACTCTTATCATAAGAATTATTATAACTTAATATATTTAATTCATGATTCTTCATACTTTTAAGAAGAATTATGTTTTTTTCTAGAAAGGTACCATCTATAAAGAAATTAGCACTTACTTTATTCTTATCTAATATACTTAATAAACTATTTATATTAGTATCTTTATATACTTTAAATACTAAAGCTACACTTCTTTTTTCTTTATTACCACTAATTATATATTTATCATAATTATCCTCAATAGAAATAACTGGTTTAACGTCTCTTAATACAGTTAATGTTTCATTATAAGTACCATATTGTTTCATCTTAGAATAACTCTTTTTATAATCTATTTCTTTACCTACTTTACCTGGAATAATATTATTACCTATTATTAAAGCATCTATAGAATCTATTTTATACTTATCATCTGTTTTTCTAATATCTTTCATAATAGGATCTTTTTCTTTTAAGAACTCAATTATTTTATTAGTATAATAAAAACTAAATACTAAAAATAATATTATTATTAATCTATATAGTATTTTCACTTTATCACCTAATAAAATATATGAAAAAAAGATTCAATAATGAATCTTTTTAATCTTCTAATTTCCTGTTTTTATAAATATAATATGTTCCACTACCTAGAATAGCTACACCTAAGATATATAAGTAGCTTTCAGAACCAGTATCTGGAGCACTTACTTCTAATGTTGAAGTTGTTGTACTGTTAGTATTAGTTGTATCTGTTGTTGTTGTAGATTTTTTTGTTTCTTTAGTAGTAGTTTTTGTTTCTTTCTTAGTAGATTTCTTTGTACTAGATTTTTTCTTAGTAGTTGTTTTTTTCTTAGTACTCTTCTTAACAGTTTCTACTGTTGTATCTACTGCTTTCTTTGTTTTCTTTCCAGTGCCATTATTGATTAGTTTAATAATTACTAGTATAAGTAATACTACTAAAACAATAAATATAATCCATCTAATTAGTTTTCTGATTAATTCACCCATATAAAGACCTCCTGAACATACTATAGCATAAAATATAAAAAAAAGGAATTACTTTTCAGTAACTTCCTTTTTATCTTCTTTTTTCTCTTTCTTTTTAGGTGCAGGTAATGCATCTTTTCTAGAGAAGTTTTGTCTACCTTTTTTGTCGCATCCTAAAGCTTTAACAATAATTTCATCACCTACTGAAACAACGTCTCCAGCTTTTTCAACACGCTCATGAGCAAGTTGAGATACATGAACCATACCTTCACAACCTGGCCATAATTGAACGAAACATCCAAAGTCTTCAACTTTTACTACTTTAGCTTCATAAACTTTTCCAACTTCTACTTCTCTTACTATTTCTTCAATCATAGCACGAGTCTTATCGATAATAGCTTGGTCTGAGTGATAGATAATTACTCTACCATCATCTTCTAATTCAACTTTAACTGCATTGACATTTGTAACTTCTGTTACTCCTGAAGCCTCACAAATAATCTTAGTAATCATTTCTCCACCCTTACCGATTACATCTTTAATCTTAGCTGGGTTAATATTGAATGTTACCATCTTTGGAGCATACTTAGATACTTCTTTACGAGGTTCTTTAATTTGTTTTTTGATTACTTTTAAGATTTCTAATCTTGCTTTCTTAGCTTGAGCTAATGCTTCTTTTAAAATCTTTTCATTAATTCCACTTATTTTGATATCCATTTGAAGTGCTGTGATACCTTTTTCAGTACCAGCTACTTTAAAGTCCATATCACCTAAGTGATCTTCCATACCTTGGATATCTGTTAAAATTATATAATCATCACCATGTGTAATTAACCCCATTGCGATACCAGCAACTGGTGCTTTAATAGGAACACCAGCAGCCATTAATGACATACATCCTGCACAAATACTAGCTTGTGAACTTGATCCATTAGATTCAAGAATTTCAGATACAACACGAATTGTATATGGGAATTCTTCTTCACTTGGAATAACTTGAGCTAATGCTTTTTCTCCTAAAGCACCATGACCAATTTCACGTCTACCTGGAGCACCATATCTTCCTGTTTCTCCAACTGAGAATTGTGGGAAGTTATAATGTAACATAAATCTCTTTTGATCTTCCATTGATAATCCATCTATTACTTGGTGTTCATTTAAAGCACCTAATGTAGTAATAGATAATGCTTGTGTTTCACCACGAGTAAATAATGCAGAACCATGAGTTCTTGGAAGTAAATCTATATCTGTTGAAAGCGGTCTAATTTCATCCATCTTTCTACCATCAGCTCTTAGTTTTTCTTTAACTACGATACTTCTGAATAATTCATATTCAATATCAGATACAACCATTTGTACTTTAACAAGTAATTCTTTTAATTCTTGTTCTTTCATTGTATCTTCATTTTCTTTTGTGAATAAGTCATTCATTTCTTCTTTAATTGCATCTATTTCAGCATATTTCTTTAACTTATCCTTAATTCTAAGAGCTTTATCCATTCTCTTAGTTACTAATCCTTTAATTCTTTCAATTAATTCAGGTTCTGGAACTAAAGTTTCGTATTCCATTTTTTCTACACCAATTTCTTTGATGATTTTTTCTTCGAATGCGATTAACTTCTTAATAGCTTCATGCCCAAACATTAATGCTTCAAGCATAACGTCTTCTGAAACTTGTTTAGCACTAGATTCAACCATGTTGATTGCTTCTTTAGTACCAGCTACTGTTAATTCTAATTCAGATTTTTCACATTCCTCTGGAGTTGGGTTAATTACAAATTTACCATCTACTCTACCAACTTTAACACCAGCGATTGGTCCATTAAATGGAATCTTAGAAATTGATACTGCTAAAGATGAAGCTAACATTGCAGTTAATTCAGGAGAACAATCTTGATCTACTGATAAAACTGTAGAAATAACTTGAACTTCATTCTTAAATCCTTCTGGGAATAATGGACGCATTGGTCTATCAATCATTCTCGCAGCAAGTGTTGCAGCTTCACTTGGTCTACTTTCTCTTTTGATAAATCCACCTGGGATTTTACCTACTGAATATAGTTTTTCTTGATAGTTAACTGTTAATGGGAAGAAATCTGATAAAAGGTTAACACTCTTAGAAACAACAGCTGCAGTTAAAATAACTGTATCGTTGTATCTAACTAAAACTGCACCATCAGCTTGTTTAGCAAGTTCACCATGTTCAACAACTATTTTTCTACCAAAGAAATCTAATTCAAATACTTGTTTTTTACTTTTCATAAACTACCTCTTTCCTAAAAAAAATAGACACTGAAAAACTGTGTCTACTTTCTTAATCCTAATTTTTTAATTACTTCACGATAACTTTGAATATCTTTCTTAGCTAAATATTGTAATAAACTTCTACGTTGTCCAACTTTTCTAAGAAGACCTCTACGTGAATGATAATCGTGAATATGTACTTTTAAGTGATCTGTTAATTCATTAATTTCTTCTGTTAAGATTGCTATTTGAACTTCTGCAGATCCAGTATCATTTTTACTCTTTGCAAATTTCTTGATGATATCTGTTTTTTGTTCTTTTGTTAGAGCCATTCTTACACTTCCTTTCTTATAATACACCTGAAACCAAGGGTAAGTCGGAAATTCTTACTCTGAGTCCCGGTAGACATAATGTATTATACAATATATATAGGAAATATGCAAGTTTTTATTCACAAATAATATTTTATCATACATATAAATAAAAAAGTTGTAAACACACATTTATTTACAATTGTTTACGCTTTCCAAAATACTTTTATTATGTTATTCTTATTATGGTGATAACATGATTAAATTTAGTGATAAAACAAAAGCAATTATAAGAGGAATTATTGTATTCTTAATTTTTAATTTTAGTATATACTTTCAATATATACCAGTTAAACTATTCAATATAGATTTAAAAAATATTAGTAATACAATGGCCGTAGCATTATCATCATTCTCTAGTATTCTAACATTCATTATATTATTCTTTATCTATAGAAAAGATTTAAAAAAATACTTTAAAGACTTTATTAAAAATAAAGAAGACTACATGGATATAGGAATAAGATGTTGGATGATTGGTTTACTAATTATGTTTATAAGTAATTTTATATTAAATATAGTTTTAAAAGCAGGTGGAGCTAATAATGAAAAAGCTGTACAATCAATGATAAAAACCCTTCCACTATTAATGTTTATTGATGCTGGATTAATTGCTCCATTTAATGAAGAAATAGTTTTTAGAAAAACTCTTAAAGATATATTTAAAGATAAATGGTCATTTGTCATAATATCATTTCTATTATTTGGTGTAGCCCATGTAATTGGTAGTGCTAAAACATTATTTGATTATTTATATATAATTCCATATGGTGCTTTAGGTGCCGCATTTGCATATGCCTATCACAAAACAAATAATTTATTTACATCAATAGCAATTCATATGCTACATAATACAATTCTAATAATAGTCGCAATAATTATGCATTAAAAAAAGAAGATTCAATCTTCTTTTTTATTCCCCTCTTAAAACTTTTTTATCAATTATAGATAATATAATACAAATAATTAATTGAATACCCAATGTAGTAAAATATCCAGTCCAATAATCATTAAATACCAAATTTAAATATATAAGAGTAAACACCATATAGAATATAACTAAACTAAATAAATATGTAAGAATAACTAATATTCTAGGTGCCTCTGTATTATTTAATAAGAATATATATATAGTTAGATTAGTAAAAGCACTAAGTACATATGCACAAAACTCACCAGTTAAACTTCTTAAAATATATTCACCATTTATTATATAAGCTATTATAAAACTAAAACTAACAAAAATAACACTACTAATAGCAATAGCTGCTACTGCCCTTTTATAATCAAATTTTTTAGCAATAATATCTATTAAAAAATAAACAACTGGTAATAAGAATAATGAATAAGATAATTCAACACCAAATAGTTTAAAGGTATATAATCTTAATGACTCAATTAGTATTGTTAATGTAGTCAATAATAGAGTATAAACCCAAACATCACTTTCCCTTTTATTTCTTTTCATACAGTACTAGGCCTTTTCCTTTCCTCTATTAACATAACTATAAACACCGATACCTAATATAGATATAAGCATTATAGTTATTAATATATTATAATTACCAGTAGCAGGGTTTCCTGAATCATCAATATTAGGATCTAACACTGGATAATCACCAGTAGTATAGTAATGATATGTAATTCTATACTTACCATGGCTTTCTTCATTTAAAGTAATACCAAAAGTATTTGAATTTTCTTTATACTCTTTTTTTAAACCACTATTAACAAGATTTATTATAGTTTCACTATTATAATAATTATTAGCATCATAAGGAATATTAGATTTATTTTCTAATATTGAATATAAGAAAAATGCATATTCATTATCAACAGCTTCACCACTAACTTGATTGTTTTCATCTAATAATAAGAATCCACCTTTAAATGATAATGTATTATCAGCAAACTCATATGGAATACTATGATCGAAACCAAATAAACTAAGAATGATTTTATTATCTTCTACTCTTACAGAATCTATTGTTATAGAATCATCTACTGTAACATTACTAATACTTCTTATTACATTAAGCGTTTCATCTTCACTTGGAGTTCTCGCAAATACTGTTATAGGAAATAATAATATAAGTACTAAAAATGATAAAAATAATTTCTTCATTATATCACTCCATTCTAATATAATTCTAACACACAAAAACAAATAATAAAAGAGAAAGATTATTTTTCTTCCTCTTTTATTTTTTCTATTAATTCATCAATATGTTCTCCATAAGCAATAGACTTATCATAAATAAATCTTAACTCAGGAGTATGTCTTATATCAATAGTATTAGCTAACTTAGTTCTTATAAATGATGAAGCTCTTTCTAATGCTTCTTCTGCTTCTTTTAATTTATCTTTATTTAGTACTGTGTAATATACTTTAGCAAAACTTAAATCATTTGTAGTTTCAACACCAGTTATAGTTACGAATTTAATGTCTTCATCTTTTACTTCTTTCATTAAAATCATACTGATTTCTTCTTGAATAACATGATTTAATCTTTCAATTTTAATACTCATTATCTTTTAATCTCCACTAATTCATAGATTTCAATAATATCGTTTTCTTTATAATCTTGGCAATTTTCTAAAGTTAATCCACAATCCATATCTTTTTTCATTTCTTTAACTTGATCTTTTTCATGTTGTAATGTTTTAACAGAACCATTATAAACAACTATATCATCTCTTATAATTCTAGCTTTAGCTCCTACTTTAACTAATCCATTAGTAACATGACATCCTGCAATTAAACCAACTTTAGAGAATTTAAAGATTTGTCTAATTTCAAGAGTACCAATTACTTTTTCTTCATATAGAGGATCTAACATACCCTTCATAGCATTTTCCATATCTTCTACTACTTTATAGATAATATCATATGTCTTAATATCTATTCCATATTCTTTAGCTATATCTGTCGTCGTTCCATTAGCTCTTACATTGAACCCAATAATTAAAGCATTTGATGCACTAGCAAGTACTACATCACTTTCAGTAATAGCACCTACTCCACCACGAATAACTTTAACTTTAACACCTTCAACATCAATCTTTTCTAAAGCATTTTTAACTGCTTCTAGTGAACCATTAACGTCAGCTTTAAGTACTACGTTAATTTCTTTTTCACCTTCTTTTATTCTTCCAAATAAATCTTCTAAACTCATTCCACTAAAGTTAGTATCTGCATGTTTTGATCTAAGGCTTCTAGCTTGAGCGATATCTTTAGCTTGTTTTTCTGATTCAAAAGCCATGAATTTATCTCCAGCAGTAGCTACTTCACTAATACCTGTTACTTCTACTGGTGTAGAAGGACCAGCTTCTACAATATTTTGACCTTTATCATTCTTTAAAGTACGAACCTTACCAGCATAATTACCAATAACAATAGGGTCTCCTAAACGAAGAGTACCATTTTGTATTAATAATGTAGCAATACTTCCTACTTTAGAATCTTTTCTAGCTTCAACAACAGCACCTGTTGCATATCTATTAGGATTTGCTTTATATCCTTGCATTTCTGCAACTAATAAGATGTTTTCAAGTAATTCATCTACTCCAACACCACTCTTAGCAGAAATCTTATTAACAAGAATATCTCCACCCCATTCTTCAGGAGTAAGACCATTTTCAACAAGTCCTGTCATAACTCTATCAACATTTGCTTCAGGTTTATCAATTTTATTAATAGCAACAATTATTGGAACACCTGCAGCTTTAGCATGGTCTATTGCTTCTTTAGTTTGAGGCATAACACCATCATCTGCAGCAACAATAATTATAACTATATCTGTAATTTGTGCTCCCCTTGCACGCATCTCAGTAAAAGCAGCATGACCTGGAGTATCAATAAATGTAATAGTCTTATCATTACACTTAACTGAATAAGCACCGATTGCTTGAGTAATACCACCAGCTTCTCCACTAACTACATCACTCTTTCTAATATAGTCTAGTAAAGTTGTTTTACCATGGTCAACGTGACCCATAATAGTAACTACTGGAGGTCTTTCTATTAAATCTTCTTCTCTATCTTCTATTTCATAATTTTCGAAATTACTTATGTCAGCAGTTTCTTCCTTCTTTAATACTTTATTATAATCAGTAACTAATACTTCACAAGTATCAAAGTCAAGAGACTGATTAACATTAGCCATAACTCCTAATCCCATACATTTCTTAACTATTTCGATAGGAGCTACTTCTAATAAATTAGCTAAATCAGTAACTGTCATACCTTCTTTATAAAGAACAACATTCTCATCTTGTACAGTTTCATTACTTTGAAGTTTTTCTTTGTTCTTATACATTTTCTTTCTTTCTTTTAAGAAATCTTTTTTAACGGCCTCAGTTTTTTTAGCTTGTTTATTTTGTTTAACTTTAGTAAATGATTGTTCTTCCATATCTATCTTAGTATCAATTGCTAATTCTTCAGCTATATCATTTACTTCGTCTTCTAATCTTTGTTCTTCTAAATCTTCAATATCACCTTCAACATAATCTTCACTATCCTGTAGTTCATTATCTAAAAGAGTAATACTAATATCATCTAATAATGTGTTTTCATCTTCGTAGTTGATTCCAATCTTATCGCATAAAGCCTTAATCTCATCAATTGTTTTTCCTACGTCATTAGCGTAATCTTCTAATGTCATCACGATGACCACCTCACTTTTCTATTATATTTTTTATTTGTTCATATACACTATCCTCAATCTTGCATTCTAACTTTTTCTCTAATAATTTAGATCTTTGTAGTGATTCTAATACACTTAAATCTTTTTTAATATATGCTCCTCTTCCATTAAGTTTACCAGTTTCATCAACTTCTATGTCTCCATCTGGTGTTCTAACAATTCTTAATAACTCACTCTTAGGAAGATTCTCTTTAGTTACAATACAAGTTCTTAAAGGTATTTTTTTATTTTTCATATTAACCTCTATCTAAAATTAATACCAGCTTCTCTAGCTTGTTCACTAGTCTTAATATCAATTTTCTTAAACTTAGTTAATCTAGTAGCAAGTCTTGCATTTTGTCCTTTTTTACCAATAGCTAATGAGAAATTATCTCCATCAGCTATAACCATAGCTTCTAACTTCTTAGGATCAGTAATAGCTACTGTTAAATCTTTTGCAGGTGATAGTGCATTTTCAATAAATACTGCAGGATCTGAATCATATTTAACTACATCTAATTTTTCTCCATGTAATTCTTCTATAATTCTAGAAATACGAGAACCTTTTTCACCAATACAAGCACCTATTGGATCTACATTAGGATTTTCTGAATATACTGCAACTTTACTTCTGTTACCAGGATCTCTTGCTACACTATAAATCATTACAGTACCATCATTAATTTCAGGTATTTCTAATTCAAATAATCTCTTAACAAAACCAAAATGAGTTCTACTTAAAAGTATTAATAAATTCTTACCATTATTATCTACTTTAGATACATATACTTTAATTTGACTACCCATTTCAATTTTTTCTCCTGGGATACAATCTTTCTTAGGTAAAATACCATTAGTTCTACCTAAATCAATAAAGTAGTTATCTGTATCTTCCAAAGCAACAGTACCAACTAATAATTCATCTTGTTTATCTCCAAATTCTTCCATGATACTGTTTCTTTCAGCTTCTCTAATCTTTTGAACTACTACTTGTTTAGCAGTACTAGCTGCAACACGTCCAAAATCATGTGGAGTAACTTCTGTATCAATAGTATCTCCAACTTCTAAAGATTTATCGATCTTTTTGGCATCACTTAATTTAATTTCAGTTTCTGGATTAAAGAATGAAATAGTTTCTTTAACTTCTCCACCTTCTTCTCCTTCACCTTCATCAGATACCTCTTCTTTTTCAGTATCTAAGTTCTCATCCTCTGCATATTTTTCAAATAATGCATCATCATATTCTTCTTTAGTCATCTTGTCATCAGGAACAACTGTTAAGAATGAATATACTTTAATATCACCTGTATTTCTATCAAATACAACTTTTACATTAGTTTTAGAATTAAAATTCTTTTTATAAGCAGATGTTAATGCTAACTCCATAGCACTATATACTACTTCTGGATCAATATCCTTTTCTAATACTATGTTATCTAATGCTTTCTTAAATTCTTTTCCGTTCATTCCTGTTGTTTGTTCTTCTACTTTTTTTGCCATTTTACTCACCTTTCTCCTTTGAATAAATATCTAACTCATCAGTATCACCTAATAAACTAGAATTATCCATAATCTTATTAATTATTCTTGATGCCTCAGTTACTCTATTTAAATCAATTACTTCATCACTATCAAGTACAATATTAAATATCTTTTTTCCTTCCTCTTCACTAATAAATGCATCATCTACATAAACATTTAATTCTTTAATTGATTCATCTACTAGAGTAGAAACTTTTTCTTTCATAAGCACCTCCCAAATAATAAGAGTGAGAAACTATATTCTCACTCCTTTCTGTATGTATTATAACATATTTTTATTTATTTTCAAGTTTATTTTTATCTTCTTCTGTAAAATCTGCTTCTTTCATTACATATTTATATAATGCCTTATCATCTTCAATTACAAATTCACATTTAACATTATTAATTTTAGAATATATAATTGGTTTTCCAACTCTTTCATTAACACTAACTAATTCATCAAAATTATCAAGTTTAACAACTGTCTTTTCTTCAGGAACTACTGAATCAAATCCTTCTCCAAAAACAGTAATTATACTTTCGTGTTCTTTTAAGATTTCATCTACAGCAGTTTCATATTCACTCTTAGTATTAGAAACCTTTAATACTAATCTAGTAGTTTTATAAACTAATACTAATGAAAGCAATACTAATATTGATGCACTTACTCCATATACTAATGAATAAGTATCCCATATACTAACTTTCTCATATACTTCACGCACAGCATTAACTGTTGTATATTTTTTTATTTCAAAGTTTTCTTTAGTTAACGGAATAATCAATCCAGTTACTTTTCTAGTTTCATCACCTTGTATTAAATAGAATACTACTTCTAATTGAACATCCTCTCCAGTAGAAGCATCTACATTTTTTCTATACTTAGTATAATCAATATTAACTACTTCAGTAATTGGATATTTTTCATTATATACTGGAAGAATTTTCTTATCAGTTAAATCTTCACTTTTTTGAGATATCAAACTATGATCATCTTTACTATACTTACTTACAATAGAAACAACTTTATAATAGTTATTATTTTTAATTTTTTCATCATATCTAACATAATAATCATATGTAATCTTTATACTATTAATGTCTTTAGCATTATATATATAATCTTCAGTTAAACATTGTTCAACAGTACATACATCTTTTTTTAAATTAACATAGTAAAAAATATCACCATTTTCAACATATCTAATTCTCTTTTCAGTAGTATGATTAATAACTTTTAATCCTAAAAAACATGCTCCTGCAAAAAGTAATAAAATAACTATAATTGATACAATTACCCTAGCTTCAAAACTAAAGTAAAATTTCTTAGTTATACCTAAATCAATTTTTTCTTTAGGTACATCTTCTACTTTTTCTTTCTCTTCTATTATTGGAGTTGAGTTCTCTACTCCAACTTCTTCTGGTACCGATAATATCTCAATAGTATCTTCTACTTTTTCTTTTGAATTATCATTATCATCAAACTGAAATTTATCATTCATAGTATCACCTCATTACCCCGTAATTATATTGTTCTAACATAAAAATTATAACATAGTAAAATAAAAAAAGAAAGAATTATTTACTCCTTCTATTTTCATTTTGATATTTATAATAATTATCTCTAATTTCATAAAGTTTCTTAGTAGCTTCTTTTTGTAATACAACTAATTTCTTAGACATAGCTTCTAATTCTTTTTGTTTTAAATATTTTCTATATTTATTCTTTATTTCTTGTCTAAACTTTTCTATTTGATTTAATGCTTCTCGGTAAGAATCCCCACTATCATCATCATCTACTAATAATTCTGTTAGATAATCAATTAATTTTTCATACTTTTTAGAAACTTGTTTACTTACTAAAGCAGAAGCTAATTTAGTATCTACTACTTTAATATCTCTTACTTCATTTCCATCAATTTTAAAAGTTTTATTCTTAGACCCCATCATAAAACCATCAAGTTCTATTAACTCAGTCTTATCAACCAATTTGTTTTTATTTTTCTTTTTACTATCAACAGAATACATAACTTCACCTACTTATCTAATAAATCCGGTCTATTTTCTTTAGTAATACGAATTTGTTCACTTAAACGATATTCTTCTATCTTTTTATGATCACCATTTAAAAGTACTTCTGGTACTTCCATTCCTTCATATACTCTAGGTTTTGTATATGTAGGATAATCTAATAAATTATTATTAAATGAATCATTAATATGAGATTCTAAAGTAATTACACCATCTATTAATCTAGTTATAGAATCAACAAGTATCATAGCTGGTATTTCTCCACCAGTTAATACATAATCACCTATACTTAATTCTAAATCACAAATACTTTTAATTCTTTCATCAAAGCCTTCATAATGTCCACATATAATTATTAAATGTTTTTCATGTGATAAATCATAAGCCATACTTTGTTTATATACTTTACCAGAAGGAGTTAATAAAATAACTTTAGAATCTGGAGTTCTTAATGATTTAACACAATCAAATATTGGTTGGCACATTAAAACCATACCACTACCTCCACCATAAGGAGTATCATCAACCTTATTATGAGGATCAAGAGTATAATCTCTAAAATTAACTAAATTTATTTCTACTTTTCCTTCTTCTCTAGCTCTTTTAATGATTGACTCAGTAAACACACCATCAAACATTTCTGGAAATAGAGTTAAAATATCTATTTTCATATTACCACCTAATTCATTCCATCTATTAATTCAACTGTTATTTCTTTATTAGATTTATCTATTTTCTTTATAAAACTATAAGGAATTAATACTTCTTTATCAAATAAAACTCTAATAATTTTATTTGTTTCACTTGCTTTAAAAATTTCTTTTATTATTCCAACTTTACCAGTATTTGTCAATACTTTATACTCCATTAATTCTGAATCAAGAATCTCTCCATCATTAAAACTTAATTCATCTTTAGAAACATATACATCTTTCTTTAATAAGAATAATACTTCATTTATATCAGTATAATTATCTAAAGTAACCATATCAAAATTCTTATGAACTCTATAACTCTTTATAGTATATTCTTTATCATCTACAATTATCTTTTTACCTACTACAAATACTTTATCTTTAAAATCAAAATCACTAAGTATTTTTAATTCTCCTTTAATACCATGAGTAGATACAATTTTACCTATATATACTTTATCCATATTATCTCTCCAATTCATATAATAATATACTACAAGCTACTCCTACATTTAAACTCTCTGTATTATTACTCATCTTTATATATAAATTCTTATCACACATAGATTGAATGGTTTGACTAACGCCATTACCTTCATTACCCATTACAAGAGCAAAAGAACTAGTATCAGTAATATTTCTAACATCTTCTCCATTATTAACATTAGTACCATATACTGTAATATTTCTAGATTTAAGTTCAGTAATAGCTTCTACTAAATCCATAGTAATTATATTTATATGACTAAACATACCTTGAGTAGATCTAAGTACTTTAGAATTATATAAATCAACTGTATTAGGTGAAAGAATAATAGTATCTACATTAAACGCTACACTACTTCTAATAATAGTTCCTAAATTACCAGGATCTTGTATATCATCTAAAAGCAATATCTTACCACCTTTAATTTCATTAGAATTCTTCTTCTCACATAAGCCAACTACATTAGTATAAGTATCTGTAGTACTAATCTTTTTCATAACGTCACTTGATACATAAGTAATAGGAACATCTATATTAAAAGAATCATTTTCTACTACAAATACTTCTTTTAGTAAATTACTCTTATTTACTTCTTCTACTAAGTGAACTCCCTCTACAAGAAACATATTAGTACTATCTCTATACTTCTTACTTTGTAGTTTTACTAAATCTTTAATTTTATTATTTTCTAAACTAGTAATAATCATTAAAACTCCTTCATTTCTTCTCTATATTTTTTATAATCAGGCATATTTTCACCTACTAAGCGCCAAAAACTATTAGAATGATCTCCATGTATTAAATGACTCATCTCATGTATAATAACATAATCTAAATAACCTATATCTCTTTTCATTAATTCTAAGTTTAAAGTAATTACATGAGTTTTTGTATTACATACTCCCCATCTAGTAGTCATCTTTCTAATTCTAAGTTTAGGATAAGGTATATTTTTAGTAAACTTATCATAATTATAATTTAATCTTTCTAAAAATAATTTCTTAGCTTCTTTTTTATACCAATTATCTATATCAAAGTCATTACCAATATATACTTTATCTCCATCAAACTTAATACCTTTAATATCACTATATATTACTACATATTGTTTTCCTAAGTAAAAGAAACCATTATTATTCTTAACTTTCTTTTCTTGGAAATCTATCATCTTACAAATTCTTTCATAATTATCTTTAATTAAATTTTCAATAAAATGATTACTTACAAAATAATTAGTAGTAACAGTTACTTTCAAGTCTTTTTTAACTCTTATATAAGTATTCTTTTGACTAAACTTCTTATTTATAACAACTTCATAATCTCTATTATTATAAGTTAGTTGCATAACTACCACCAACATTATTTTACTATAAAAAACTAAAAAAGACTAGTTATCTAGTCTTTTA